>DATFCH010000481.1:0-10511 GCA_035253345.1 Nitrososphaeraceae archaeon | reverse complement strand
GTAAGAATATTGAATAATACAAATCAAATAATATAATCTTAAATAATATTAATATGTAACAATTGTAATGGCAATAAACAGTACATCAATTCTAGTTACCGCTCTGGTATTAGGATTAAGTATTTTGACTATAAGCAGTATTCTCTTTCTAGAACCAATAGAATCATTTGCACAAAAATCAACATTACATATCACAAAACATAGTTCAAACACTTATGCTTTATCTTCTGGTTCATCTCATATTGGATCCTTTGATACTACTTACAACATTTTAGGAAGTGTAGCATCTATAAAAGAATCAAATAAGCTGATAACTTCAACAATTATCAAAGATTATTCTAAATCACCATTCATTGGTTATGTTATTATACATAAAGGTAAATCTGATTCTAAATCTCCAGGTTTAGCAAATCCATTTGCAGACAAAGCAACAATCGATGCAAAAATCAAAAGTGAACTTCAGAAATCCATTGATTCAACTAGCAAACTCAAAACTAAAGAAGCGGTAATAAAATGTAGTTTTGGTATGGAAATAAGCAAGTGGAATTGTAGTGCTCATGGTTTGTTAGGTTAGTATAATAATATTCATAATAATAATTTTTTTTCCAATCTTTTATTTCAAATCATCCGGAATTTTTGAATATTTATTTCTTTTAATCGATTAGCCAAACCTATAATGAGTAATTGTCTTGGCTGCAGTCTTCAAAGTCTTTACGCTGTTCAGAGGACTATGGCTTTTCTATTATTAACTTTGTCCTTCAAAAATTATATAGTTTTTTCCAAGTCGGTTTACTATAGAAATTAATATTCAATTCTCAAACAAACCGATTTCACAAACTATCTCACACTATTGCCATCTAAGGATTTGCATGCATTTCAGAAAGATGATTGAATTTAGCATTGTTATTGAGCTAAATATGAAGGCTTTGAACCCTTCTATAAGGTTAGAATAAAAATCGATGGATCTCCATAATTTTAGAAAATTTTTTATTTTATCTTTTAGATCTCTGTAGATACTTTGAACTAAATAAGATTATCTTATTGCCTGTTGAAAAAGCACTTATATGAAAAGCTCATATAACATTTTAGGTCATAAAACAGAAGCAGTTGATGTCATAAATTTAGTTTTAACTATATTTTTGTATAATTTCCTCTATTCGTTAAGAGTCCAAGATTAGTCGTCAAAATATATATATAAATTTAATTAGAACATGACATATTAATTTATTAAAAATATACGATTATATCTAGTAACTGATAAAAGAAAGAAGATTGAAGGAGATATATAATGGCTGATCTGATAACCAATTTTTCTCCTTCAATCTTTATGAAACCAATCAATCAATCAATGCCTGTTTCTATAGGATGATATTAGGTAAGTCTTTGAACAGCTAGTTTATAGATATATAATAGTGTTCAAATTATTTAGATTTATATGAATAACCATAGCCCTCGAAAGACTGTGACTAAAAGAGGGCTATAGTATAACGTGGTTTACTTCTTTGTGGTATACCATAGTGTTTTTAATATTATATATCAATTGGAGACAATTTATTAAAATCATAGCCTATTTCTGAACAACAGTTAGAAGTGCAAACAGAGATAGTAATAGGCTATGATTGTATATACGATCCCTTGTTAAAACATGATACACATGCAAATATTTATTATTTGATTAACTTTGTTAATTAAAGAAACTATCAATACAAAAACCATAGCCCTTGGATCAGTATCTGGAAATTTGAGAGCTATGGTTATATGAAGATCGTTGTGCTCGTATTGCCTATTTCTAGAGCATACAAACTTGTTTATGATAATATTTAAAAATTGGATATAATTTATCATAGCCCTCTGCTATTGAACGCATACCAATCTAGCAAGGTTGGGCAGAAGGCTACGGTTGTGCAATTAGATTTTGTGTATAATATATACGATAATAAAATATTTAAGATTTTATTATTTGAATATGAAAAAACCATAGTCCCCCCACGTTGTGACACTTTTGGAAGGACTATGATATAACCCGGATTTTTGGATACTTAAATTGTTTTTAATATTATATAATAATTGAAGATAATTATTCAGTTAATAAGCGAGTCCAGTCCAGAATAAAGCTAAGGTCAGTAAATTCCAGACTAGACTCGCAACTTTGGCTATGTATTTCCCAAACCAAAGTGATCCTGTAAGAGGATCAGGGAAATATCTTTACAAAATTGTATTTAAGTTATAGAGTATCTAAGTTACTAGGGGATTGAATTTAGATATTCCTTCTGCCAGATCATTGTATAATAGAAAAATCAGAAAATTGTATTAGTAGGACAATTTTCCCTTTACATTTCACTACTTGTGTTTATCTAAATTTTTAAATCAAACAGTCAAGTTAACTTCCTAAACAACAATAGGAAAACAAGCAAGTCGAATCTCAACCTTCCGGAGAATGTTTCTTGTTTACACCCAAGCAATTCATTCTCCGGGATAGTTTAATCATTAATATCTTGTATATTGTGGATATGCAGGATTATCTTTTTCGTAACTATCTAGTAAATCAGATATGATATTTTCATAACTTTCTACATTGTAGTTACGGCTTGAGAAGCCTTTCAGTCTCATGTACAAGTGCTCTGATACTCTGATAATTCTATCCTTTGGAACTTTAGGTTTTTTTACTTTTGAATTTAGTGAAATAGGAGTAATTATTGATCGTAATGTCGTTATATTGCCTAAACTATTGGAATTTCTTGAAACACCCAATTATATTTACACCTTCATTTATAGACTGAAGGATTTTTGTTGTTTATTGAATCTTTATTACTGTCTTCTTCTTTCTTTAGATATTTCCATTCAAATAATTCCTCGAAACTAAGATTTCTAAATCGTTCTAATCTTTCTTGATACGTTCTACCTTCTACTGCATGAGATTCCTTGTTGAAAATCTGAACTACGAAATTGCAAGGGTTTGATATTTCTATTCTACCTTTAACCCTGATTTTATCCAAATAAACTTGAGGATTATTTTTAGTTACAATATTTTCAGATAGTATTTGATCTAGATTCTCCTTTGAGAATGGAAGAGTGTATATTTCTTGAGCACTTAAAATACCTGTAGTTATTTCAGAGAAACTTTGAGTTTTATTATCGAAATTCTTTCGTGAATCGAATAAAGTCTTTGTATAGGATTCTGGTCTATGTAAATGATAACTTAAGCATTCACCTAATGAGCTAAACCCCTATACGTTACCACTTGTTAAAATGTATTCTTTTTCATTGTAGTCCTGATATCTTACAATTGTTCTGACATAATGTCTTACTGGACCTAAATTATCTGGTTGTTTCACTTCTGTACATTTAGAATCACGTTGTTCGTATGGTTTCTGTGTAGAAGGATCTATAATTCTGGTGCAAAATTTCTCATAGCCCTAATTGTTCGATTGGCTTTTGGCGTGGCCATGGTCTATTTTCAGTTCTAGTTCTGTGTTTTTCTAGGTCATAAATGCTAGTTGGATTTGGTTTAGTTTCATTATAAAATTTTTGTTCTATTGTCCATTTGGCACTGATAAAATCGAGAGGACTTTGTTGTTCTTGTTGTTGATTATTACTATTACTATTTTTACTTGAAGTCAAAATTAATATTAATTATATGTGTACTTGATTTAAAAGGTTTGTGTAAATATAGAGTAAGTATGTTAAAGATAGTAAGTATGTTAAACTAACCCAACTATATTTTTAATATTCATTAACGTTCTTGTTTTTTCACAAATATTATTTTCTTGTTGAACTGGACTATTATTACTACTAGCTCCTTTCAAATGATTATTATTACCTAAACCAAGCATATTTCTAATATTATTAAATGATTGTACTCCTAATTGATATTTTATTTCTGGTTTTAATACTTTCATGATTATTGTATTATCTTTTACTGCTACTGATGAAGCTCCAAAAGGTTTACCTGTTCTATTATTATTATTATTATTTAATACTACTTTTTTATTAAATGAAAAATTGGAAGGACAGTTCAATCCATGTTCTTTACATTGGTGTAACATTATTATTTATTATATGCCCATTAGAAGTACATAAATATTGTTTTAATTTTCTCTGTGGTCTAAATTGAAAAAAAACTATTAAAATCTAGTGCAGAACATAATAAAAAAAAGATTGTTGATAACTTTAATCCTTAAGACTAATTTTTACATTGGTCGCACAAATTACATATGTCTTGCTTATTAGTTTGGGCACACTCAATACAAACCTCGTTACAAGTAGGGCTCATAGAAATTTGAGTGGTTTTACAGTCATAATCTGTTTGAGCCATTATTGTAGTGGTATTGAAAGGAAGAACAAATATTAGAAATAAAAAAGTTCCTAATATCAAGTATACAGAATTCATAACTAGCATGTTTACTAATTATATATAAATATTTATTATTCAACAGTTAAATTAACAGAACCGTTGAAGTCCATAAATAAATTTTAATATTCGTTGTAATCAATCACTTTTGTTGTATCTGTATTTTTGAAATACCAGGGTATCTTAATATCAGTTTTTGATCCTTTTTCTCTGTCAAGTATTGAAGTTGACAAATCTGATTCATGATTGTTTGAAGTCATTAAAATCGGTTCACCTACTTCACTACGTCCTGATAATTCAACATCTGGATCATTAGAATATGGATTAGTTATTTCGTCATCATGTTTTAATATCTCATATCCTAACACGTATTGATTTTTACAAATTTTGCATTTTAAAATATTGACATCTATTTGTTCAAGTTCTGAATCTTTACAAATAACGCATTGGACCATTGTAAAATATAATAATATAGATATATTGTGTTAATAAAATTACCTTGTTTTCATCTTCTTTATTCTTGTATCGAATGAATTGACATAGAATTTGGAATGCATCAATTATATCATCGTTGGGACTGGACCCTTTGTCTAAATGTCCTTTATCATCAAAAATGGCACCCCTCAATCCAACTATAAGCTCGTTAAAACGTGGATTTATAGCCACTATTCTTTTAGGATCGTCTAACATTCTTTTTGAATGAGCTGTCATAATAGATTTAGATTCTGTATTAAATGAATATGGGACTACTACCATCATTCTACAAATATCTGCAGAAGGATATTTTTTACAATATTGCTGTTTTTCTGAGATGTATTGTGGATCATATCGTTTTCCTATCCTTTTCTTTAGAGATGCAATGAGCTCAGGGTTTGATGCATCCACGCCTATATTCAATATGTTTCCATAACGCTTTATCAGTTGAAATATTTTTGATATTGCATCTTCATATAATGGATGGTCCATTAATTCTGTTGCTAATATCCTTAACTGTCTAATTCTCTATTCCATTCTCCTAATACTATAGCAAATTTTGACGAAGCAAACCCAGTATCCACAGCCATAAATTTAATACTAGTTGGTCTAAAAATATCAGGATCACACTGCTTACCTAATTCTACTGCTTTATCAATGGATTGTTGGGAATACCAATTTGAAGGCATGCCAGCTTACGCAAGATTATATTCTCTTTCAAAATATGCTTCATTCTTTTCTCTTTCAATGAATGCAGAATCATATATTTTGTTAAGACCATAAGTATAATCTAAAAATAATTTATTAAAAAAATCTTTGAATATTTCATTTCTTTCTATCTTATGAAAAAGGGAATCAGGTTTGTTTGGAGTGCTGGTTAATATTATCTTGCAATTACTTTTTTCCTCATATGCCTTTATTACATATTCAAGCTCCCATTGTTCTGCTGGATCAAAAAAGTCTGCTTCATCTATGAAGATATAGGAAACGTCAGTATAAAACCTCAAGTCCTGAATCCTTTTAATTGGAAATACTTTGATCCATGTATTATTTTCCAAAGTTAATTCTGTATATTTGGAATCAAACTTTATTTGAGGAAATTTTCTTTCAAATAATCTTTCTAATCGTACTTTGATACTATTTGCAAATTCTTCCCTGGTCCCTGATACTAAAAATATTGATTTATTGTTTAATTCATTGGAAGATAAAGACTTCCAAGCAAGATATCTCAATATCAGCTCGGTCGCATCTATTCCTCTACTCTTTTTGATCCATGTGTGATTTGACTCAATTGCGTCAAATATTGACTTCTCATAATCAAATAAGGGATATTCTTGTCCATTTTTAATAGGTAAGCCTAAGAGATGGTTGAAACAGCAATCAATTCCATTATGATCTTTAATTTCGAAATAGAATGGTTTGTTTCTAAAGATATCTAATAGCTTATGACCAATTGGTATAGAGATATAGTTTTTAATATCTGCAGATAATAAAATATTATTTACCTGATTGAAGCATTTCAACATGATCTATTTTTGCCTTTAATTGAGCAATTATCGGAGTTCCCAAATAGAACTCTTGCAATAATTTAGCTCCTTCTCTTATTTCATATCTTAGTTTGGATATTTCATTTTTATTTTTAAGTTCAAATGGTTTACTTTGTTCAATTAAATAATCTCTTAATGTATCTTGCTGTAAGCCTTCTACAACCTCAATAATTGACTTATGATTTACTACGAATCCAATTCTACTAAAGTGATTTAACCATTCGTTTGTATAATTACCAGAATCTATACTTTTCTTACGTCGATAGTATGTCTCTATAGATATTTCTCTACCTAATCTTGATTTAATGTAAGTTAATGCTTCCTTTTCTGAAAAACCATAATTAATGCAATCTGAAACTAATGCATTAAGCATTTCATTTTCATTTGCTTTGAAACTTCCGCCCATTTACTTTCTTGACTCCTTATATGGTGACATTTTTGATATCTTCATTTTAAATTATCTGTATGTTCCATTATCACTTAATGATAAAAAAATTTTTATTTTAATTAGTAATTAGAATGAAGTAATCTTTCTATTTCTTGTTTAAGATATTCTAAAGGAGTGGGTTTCTCAATTATTTTATCAATTTTCAGATTTAGTTTTTTTTCTTTTAAAGTTAATTGACTAATAACAAAAGCGCTAATTAATATTACCTTTAACTGAGAATTTTCATTCTAAATACTACCACATCTTTTTCTTATTTGTTGAATAAAGTCTATCCCATCCATTTGGGGCATTCTATAATCAGTAATAATTAGAGAACACTTTGAAATATTATTGTCAGTATCAATATAGTTTAATGCGCCAATTGGATTGTGAAATGAAACTGTTTGATATCCCCAAGATTCTAAACTGTCCTGAAACAGCGTAAGAATGTCCTGTTCATCGTCTAATAATAATAATATTATTTGATTAGAATCAGACATATCAGGAATCTTTAGCTAGTGTAAATTAGAGATTATTAAAGAATTTGATTGTTTTTATTATTAATAGTTGAAATGAGATTTATCGAATGTTTAATTTGATAATAAAAAAAACAAACAGTCCTCTACAAATGGAAATGAAAAAACCAATGCAGGGTAGATCTATGGATAGCATTTTTTGTAGAGGACCATAGTCTAATAGATCAAGGAAGTTGTTTGGTGTTATGGTTATCTTACGGTATATTACCGTACCCAGATATAAAAGAATTTTTGTAAATTATTGTTGATATCTTTGTAATCTATATTCTCCCAATTCTTAAAAGTATTAAATTCTGATATAAGCTTCGGTTAACTGTTCCGTAACCAATTCAATCAAATGAGCAATTGGTATGGGTTTGTTAATAAAAAGAAACTTTTCTTTTTCGTATTTTATATCAGAAAATGCTGACATCAAAATTATTTTAAGATCAGAATTGATATTGATTAATTTTGTACATAGTTCATTGCCATTCATTACAGGCATTAAAATCTGATATTACCAGTCCAAATTCTTCATGATTTTTTTTGGTTTGGTTTAATGCTTCAAGTGGATTAGTAAAACCACAAACTTAAACTATTTAATCTTAGAGCTTCTGAAAATAAGTTAACCAAGTCTGCTTCATCATCAATTATAGCAATGGCTTTGGACAGCATATACCTACAAGGAATCATTCTATTTAAGTATGGAATTGATTTTAATATTATAAAATAATTAAATAGGTGAAATTTATAATCATATATTCTAACAATAATATCGTTTTTCTTTTCAGATTTGGTTAAGCGATGATGTATTTTATATTTTCTTATATCAGTGCAAGTATATAGATCTGCTGCCTAACTAGATATTTAACTGATAATCCATATATTTATCAACTATTTCTATCAGTTCACGAATAGGTAACGGTTTTATAAAGACCTCTAAATTTAATGTATTATTAATAATACGATCATAGCCAGTGACAAGTGTCATCTTAATATTGGAATTTATAGCATGTATACGATTAGCTAGTTCACATCCGGTCATTGCTGGCATACCATAGTCTATTATGATAAATTTGGGTTGTTGTGGTTGTTCACTAATATAATCAATTAGAAAGTAAGGATTTTCAAATCCTATAACAATATACCCCTTCATTTGGATAATCTCTGTATAGAGATTTAATGTATCCTCATCGTTATCTACTACTGCTATTTGTGGAGGCAATAAATCCAGGGAGTCATTATCTAAACTCGAGTGGACTGCATAATATTTATTGGTATGTACTAGGAGTAGTTTCTAAGATTCAAAAGATCTTCTAAAAACTTGGTAAGGACATCATCATGTATTTTTCCTCAGAATCTGAATTCATAATAATATCCCAAGTAATAGACAATTCAAGAATATTTTTATTTTCTACCAAATTGAAATTTAAAAAGAAAAAAAGAATGTTTTTAAACTTTTGTCATGCCTTCTTTTCTATATTTTTCTTTTGCTTCTTCTGTATTAGTTCCAGTGTTTCCGCCTTCTGCAATTTCAGTATCTGAATCTCTTCGTACTGCAGTAGGTTCATGAGAAGTTATCTTTTCTGGTGACATTGGATCTTTTCCTTTATAATTTTTATTTTCGTTTTCTGATGGCATATCGTACTAATTATTGAAATATTTTATTTAACAATTACAATGGTACTATATTAAAAGAGAAAATACTGATAGGTCATTTCTTTATATTTTATTTTATAAACTTTAGTAAAAGAAAATAAAAAAATTATTTGGTTTGTTTTGCTACTAATGGATAATGTTTTTTACAATAGGGATAATTTTCAAACTTCTTTGTTGCATGATTTTTACAAACTTTTTCATCTATGTTTGATGCCATTCCTATTGCGTATGCATAAGATCCATAATTACATACTGAGGTAGAAAATGGTTTCGTCTGTCATATTCAGATCTATACATGACACTAAAATATAAGAGTATCAACTAAAGTTGGCTCTAGAGTAATAAAAAATTTATTGTAATTCTGAATTATCTCCGTTAATTTTATTCTTGTTTCATTTTACCTTCTATTTTTTATTTTTATGGATAAAAACATCTTCTATTATCCCAATACTTTACCAGTCTTCTAGCAGGATATATTGCTATTAAACCAGTTATTAACCAAAAGATGAAATCATTCATTTTATCAGGAAGATAATAATCGAGAATTTTATACTTAAATACTATTTCAGAAGTTTTTTGAAAGTTATCATTTTTTATTAATTGTTACAATTAATTTTCTTTTTACTTCTTTTCTCCTTCTCTAACAATACACACAATATTACATTCTTTAATGTAAGAAAATGTTTTTGCTAACGTTTGAAAATCTATAATATAATTTTCTATATTTGAATTTGTTTCAGATTCGTAAAATGCTTTATCATTGATGATTAATTCTAATGTAATCTTCGTAGGCATTCTACTTGAAACGTTATTTTACTATATCTCCCTTTGGTTTGTTTGTTGATTGAGCAACCATAGTCCTCTATTGGTTTATTTATTGCAATAGAAGCCTATGGTATGGTTGTTTGTTCATCCCTTGACAGAGTCATGAACAATATTTATTCAACAATTTTTTATATAAAATTTGATGAACAATGTTAAACAATATAATATAGATTTTTCAGTCTCACTTTACTGTTGAGAATGACTAATAGATAACTCGAATTGAGATAAATTTTCATAGCCTGACCATGATGAAGATGGTAAAGAAGGTTTGAATAGTAGATGATTTTTATCATGGTCAAGGCATTGACAGATAGGTTATTGATAATCTATAATTAGTTGTTAAATTATTTATCAACTTTGAAATAAATTCATTTAGATCTAAATATTACTAATTAGTTGTAAAATTATAATTTATTTGAATGATAGAACTAAGAAAAAGAAGATGAGGAATGTTGTAAGTTTTTGTGACTGTGTTCCAAAGCCCACTTATTTTTCTTATAGTCGTCAAACACATGTTTTCGGATAAACTACCAACTCAAAACCTTGACCTCATTTTAGCAGATTTTCAGATTCTAAAGGCGTAGGCAACACCTTTTCTGCCTTGAGGGTCACTCAAGAACACTTGTATATATTATATTATTTCTTATATTTAATTTATTTCGTTTTAGTTCCTCTATTAAATAGTCTTTTATATATCTCTTTTACTTTGATTA
>DATFCH010000480.1:0-17828 GCA_035253345.1 Nitrososphaeraceae archaeon | reverse complement strand
AGTTCTATTATTGCTACTATCATTACTACTATTTCCACTGCTAGTAGCAACATTTGAGTGGCCCATTATCTCAACAAGAGTATTTGCAACTAAAAATTTATTTAAAATTGTTCCATCTTGGTCAACTATCTGTGGTGAATTACGGATAATAGAGATATCACAAATTTCTGGATTTGGATTTTGAATTGGAAATGCATTTGAACCAATTTGAGAAGCAATAGATTTACAATCTGTAAAAGATGTAGAATTAGGTTCTGCTGCTCCTGCAGTTGTAGTTTGTTGTTGTTGTTGTGTAGTATCGTTCTTTTGACTATATCCATCATGTAGTAATAAAGGGATAAAGGTAGTTATTGCTATTAACATTACTATAAATAATAATTTTAAAGTCATTGTTATTTTTATTGTAATAAGATATATAACAATATTAGATAAAATAATATTAATAATGATTTAGCCTATTCTTCATTTGGAGTTCAGAAATACACTATAGCATTTTGTGATTATAATTATGATATTTACACCAACTACGAGAAAAAATATTTGCCTTATAACAACCAAATAAAACTAGTATTAGCTTGTATTATTAAAAACTTAAGATTCGTAGCAGTTTCAAATAGGAATTATAAATTTGAAATTAGTCTATTATTTCTAGCCAATTTTGTATTTCATAATTGACAATTCATAATGACTTATTTTAGTATATAATTTGAAAAATGAAAAGACCATGATTACAGAATATTGAGTTACATGAAATGAATGAAACTTTATGGAAGTTGCTGGTAATAATAAAATATATTGGGAAGCATTTTTTATGTTTATTCATAATAAATCTCTTGCTATGTATGAATGGAAATATTACCAGAATAAAATACTAAGATTGTTATTGATGTTCCAAAAACTAGAATCAGCATAATAAGTAAATAATTATATGAATTGTAGACATTTCTTTTTTTATTTTCTCATTTAAATTATAGTATAATTAGAAACTTTTTTAAATAACTTGGATATCTATATTTACACATTAAAAGGTTAAAAAGTGTAAACTATAGATTAAGGAAAAACAACTAATATACCTTCGAAATCAAAGAAATACTTACTATGCAAATGTTATTGTTATTCTTCTTTTATAGTTAATTTCTTTTCATGATTTGTATTATTATTATTCCAATAGTTATTGAATGACTTCATTACATTCTCTTTATATGAAGCTAGTTTGAATATTTCCTCTCGCCACATTACTCTATCATTACCTTCTAATTTTTTGATTTCCGCTCATAGCTGTTGCTAACTTTGATGGTGGAATTCATGGCTATAATGTTCAATTATCTTCAATTGCTTTCTTTTGCTATCATTAAATACTAAAATAATTTTAGGACAAAGAAAAATAAAAATAGATATAATTAAGTTGTTTTATTAAGCAGTTACAGTAAGTGGTTTCTCTTCTTGATTAGATTGTTTTTCTTTTTCTAGTGGTCTTTTATTGGGTAACACTTCTTTTTCACGAATTTCATATCCTTCACACATAGTATTCTTTTCATAGCTTTCATTTTTTATAAGGGTTAAAGAAAAATTATACATTGAGAGTAATAGCGAACATTTATTTCATTATTTAGTTTTAAATCGTCTTATAGTAGTCCCGAGAAACTATAGGCCAGTCGGGAGTTGAATGAACACAGTTTCAGTGTTCAATATCACTATCAGTATTGTTTGTTCTCAACTACAATCTTAATTCCTTATTCAGGTAAAATTAGATTTTATTTTCTTTTGTATTTTTATTGTCTTTTCAATAACTAACTCTTGTTAATTGAAAACATTCAATTTTATCAAATCATTTGAATTAGTAATTTATACTCATTTCTAAATTTTATAAGATAAAATTAATTTTAAAAATAGTTAATTAGATATTGCAGTTACATTTTCATTTGTTATTTTCTTCAAATAAAATGCTAATGCTATTGAACATATAGAAACTATCGTAGCAGTTAGAAATATTAAATCAAAAGAATATAATGATGGATAAAAATAGGATTTATTCATAGCAATATGAGATTGGTTAAACTGCATATAGAATGCAGCAACTACAGGTCCTATAGAACTTCCCAATATTCTTATTAAGACACTTAATCCTGTTGATGTTCCAATATAATTAGAAGGAGTAAAGAGTATAATTATATTCATTGCACCAATAGCTGTAAATGATAGTCCAGTTGCAAATATTGCTAAAGCTGTTGAAATGTAATATTCATCTGTATGAATAAATAACATAAATAAGAAACTAATACTAGTGATTATTGTTCCTAGAATTATAGGCTTGAGTGATCCCATTCGTGATATTATTATACCTGAAGTAGGTCCAAATAATGCAAAAATTATTGCAAATGGTAATTGGATATTTCCTGTATTAGCTGCATCAAGACCAAAACCTAAAGGTTCCGGATTTCTTGCTAATATTGGTATAGATTGAAAAATCATAAAATGCGTAAATCCTACAAGTAATATTATTAAATTGGCAGAAAGTATCGTTCTATTAGAAAAGAGTTTAAAGTTTATGAGTGGTTGATCTGTTCCTCTTTCAATTCGAATAAATAATACTAATGCTGATACAGATAGTATAAACAATGGTACTACTAAATTGTAGATTTTAGAATCTGAGATATTATTTTCAAATAAAGTTAATGCCAATAGAAAACAACTGATAGACATTGAAAGAAATATGACACCCTTCACGTCAACCTTTGTAGATAAAATTTCAGCACTATGTGTATGTATATTATGATTCAATTGTTTATATTCCGCAATTTTTTTAATATCTATATATTTCCATACAAGTACAATAAAAAGAATCGTTGGAGGTATTAATGTTAGAAAAGTAAAATGCCATCCATAATTATGGACAACTAATCCACCAATCGAAAAGCCTATAGCCGCACCTGTAGCAAACATAGATGTAATGACTCCCTGACCTATGGATATTTTTTTACGTGGGAAGCAATCTCTAATTATACTAAATGCAATTGGAAACATTGAAATGCCTATCCCCTGAATTGATCTTGCAATTAAAAAAGTTACAATATCAGAAACAAAATACGCAATAGTTGTACCAATTAAATATATGAAAACAACTATTAATAAAATCCTTTTTTTACCATATATATCCGATAAACTTGAACAAATAGGAGTCATTACTGCTCCTGAAATTAAATATGCAGTAAGAATCCAAGAGGAGGTTCCAAATGAAATATTAAGATCGGTTATAATATCTGGAATAGCAGGTATTAACATCGTTTCTGCATACATTACCATGATAGCAATTATACCAAGCAAAGACAAAGTTTTCCAAGCAAATGGTGATATTTTTTTTGTATCTATTTCTTTTTGTTTATTTCTTTCATTATTATTATCTTTTTTACTAACCATTTTCAAAATAATACTCCTAGTTAAAAGTTTGTTGTTTTTTGGTTTTTCAGAGTTACTATAAATAAATTCTCTATATGTTTGTAAAATATTAAATAAGTGATTGTATACAAAAAAAAAATTCATTTGAAACTGTCTTTTATATTCATAATATTAAATTTTTATTAAATTAGGATTCAATTTTTTAAAAGTTATTGGTAGGCTTTCAACGCCATGAATTGTTATACTATCTATTGTCTTCAATGGCTTTGATGGATCTTCCAGTTGAATATCATTCATATAGTTTAAAATATTTCTCAATGCAACTTGAGCTTCTAATCTTGCTAAAGGAGCTCCAATACATAGATGAATGCCTGCACCAAATGCAATATGAGGATTAGGATGTCGATATAGATTAAACTTTTGGGGATTAAAAAAAATTGATTCATCATGATTAGCCGAACCTATCCATGTAAAAATTCTTTTCCCTCCGGGTATAAATCTGGAATAGTCTCCTTCTCCTATGGTTAAATTTTTATTAGTATATCGTACTAGACACTGAACAGGAGATCTATATCGTAATGTTTCTTCTATCGCTAAAGGAATCAATTCTGACGGATTTTTTTTCAATTTAAGAAATTCCAATGGATATTCAAAAAATGGAATAAACATATTTCCAATCAAATTGATTGTAGTTACATGGCCTGCCAAAAGGAGAAGAGCACAAAAACTAATTATATTTTCTTTTGATAAGATAAATGGCAAGGACGTTTTCGATTCTGTTGCTTGATTATTTAACTCGGAATAATTAATAAGATTACTTATAATATCATTTTTAGGAGTTTTACTTCTTGAATCTATGATTGAACTAAAATATGAAGTCATTTCCTCTTTAATTCGTAAATTTAGTTTATTGATTTCCTCTGAACCTGCATGTATTAAAAGAGAAGAGCTCAATATCTGATCAGCCCATTTCTTGAATTTAGGATGATCTTCAGGTGGAACTCCCAATAATTCTGCTATAACAGTTATAGGTAATGGAAAGGCAAAGTCTTTGACAAGATCCATCTTTTCATTCTCAACAACTTTATTCAAAAGTTCTTGGGTAATTTTTTCTATTGTCGGCTCCAACTTAGCAATATTTTTTGGATTAAACGCCATAGCAATTGAATCTCGTAAAAATTTGTGATGAGGAGGATCGGAAGTAATTAAACTGGAATCAAATATAGATGAAACAGTCTTTTGACCACTAGCTGAAACATACTTTTTGAAATCTGATGAAAAATCTTTAAAGTTAAATAGGATTTTGCGAACATCTTGATATCGAAAAGCAGAGTAAGCATCAATTTTTTCATCAAAAATAATTGGATGTTTATTTCTCATATCTGTATAAAAATTAAAAGGGAAATGCCTCTGTTCAAGAGAAGGAATAATATTCATATAACTTTATTTGTTTGAATTATATTTATATTTACCCTAACTATTAGGTTTCTAATCGTTTTTACTAAAATAAATAGAAAGTTTATATTTTCTCATATACTTAAATAATTCAGAAATTATTGATTAAACAATATAACTTTGATAATAGCATAGGTTACAAAGTATATAGAACATCTAGAGCATTTCAAAAAGCATTTGATCTAGAATTACGTCATAATGTAGGCATGACTCTTAGTCAATGGAGAGTAATTAATGTTCTTGTATCCTTTAATGGTATAACCCAAAAAGAAATTGCAGATAAATTAGAATTAGAAGCTCCTTCGCTTATTCCTATTATAGACAAATTACAAAGTTTGGAATTAGTTGAACGAAAGTCAGATCCCAAAGATAGAAGAATTAACAGAATATATCTTACAAAGAAAGCTGAATCTCTTTATGAGTCAATGCATGAGTGTGGTCTTTCAATAATCAGATCAGCTACGAAAGGAATAGAACAAGATCAGTTAAATTTAGTAATCACACATCTAGACATGATAACAAATAATCTAATTAATAATTATAATTTAGAAAATTTCAATCAAGAACAAATGACTACTTCTAATATATATAAAAAATCTAATAAAATTTTGAAAGTCTAACTGAATTAATTATTTGTTGTTATGATTATATCAAAAAATTAATTGTGTAATTTACATATTTTAAATAAAATCAACGTATGGCTAATGTGCAATTATTACAGATTGTAATTTAAAATTTTTTTTGTAGGTTAATGTATAGATAATATTTCTCGAATACAGTGGTTATATCGGGAATAAATTTTTTATATTACTCATATATTTTATAAAATTCATTTTTGAATAATCTTTTTAACAATCGGGTTCCTTGTATATTTCCTTAGACAGTCGGAAGTTGAATAGACATGGTTTCAATGTTCAATTGCTAATTATTTTATTTTGAAAGGCGATATCTTTGTCTATAAAATTAATATTTATTAATGCAATGGATACAGATAAAGCATAAACAATCATTAACTATAATGTATTTACTCGTCCTACAGCTTAAGAAAGTACATAAATACTTCTTCATATGCAATCCTAATACTAAAGCAGAAAATGCTAATGCGTAGAGAGATAGCATTATTCATATCTGATGTGTATTTAGATATCATTTATTGATAGGTTTATTAAATATCTTAATGTAAAAAAATTGTGGCAAAGATTGCTGTTATTCTCTTATTAATTGCCCTTGGATTAGAAATAACCTATGGTATGGACGTAATAATTACATCGCAATCTCAAAGAGATAGCGAAAGAGGATTTTTACCCATAAATGAAGATGCTCGTGGGACAATCTTTGGAGGTGGAGCAGTAGTTCTATCTGTAATAGGATTTGTAGTTGGTCGAAAAGAACCTAGTAAAGCAATACCTATTTTACTATTTATAAATGGAGGATTGATCATTTTAGGAATGATTATTGTAATTTTTATGCCTACTCTCGAAACAAAACAAGATTTTATGCGGACAATAGGCATTACTATGATCTTTGGAGGAATATTAATTGGATTAGGAATAGCCAAAATTATCATAGATAAGAAAAAACTACCTACCACCTGATTTTTTTATAAATCAATAATTAAATTGTTATAAAATGTCACTCCGCCGCCCACTACATAAAGTTTAACAGACATCTTTCATAAATACAATAACAAAAACATCATCATATTTGCTTATAATCTAAAATACTACTATGAGTAGTTTTAAATTAAATATTTGAAAACGCTCCCAAAAAATGTCCGTGCCTAAGAAAGTTGAATAGACATTGTTCAATATTTATTATCCATAAGATAATAGTGATAGTATTATGATTTATAGTGGTTATATATTTGCTAAAGCCATTTCATTTTAAAAAGCAAATTCAAAAAATCAAAAAATATTCAAGATACATTTTGCCTCTTGAAATTGTTGTTTATAATATATCGATTCATTATCGGCTTTTCTCTACTGAACTCGTTGAAGATATTGGGATCTGAAAATAGAAGTCAAGCCGGCTCTTTTCTTAGGTACTTTTGTGTCCTAATCGAGCATCATGTCTTGAGCTGCATCTGCATCCTTTGCCTCAAACGGATTGCGTCGAGTGGAGCATGGCCACCGGCGTCGTTGTTGAAGTAGACGAACACATCAAAACCTTCTTTCACGCATTTATTTTTTTATAAAAAATGCAAAAGTAGTAGGATTAGCATTAATTTTTTATGAAGTAATTTTGATACTAACAACACAACTATGGGGGATTCTAGGATTTGTATTATATATAATATTTGGAATAATGGCATTAAGAGAAAAACCAACACTAACTATTCTAATGTCTAGAATCTTCATTAGATTCAGTACTATTAAAAGAATAACTATGATTATAATAAGTTACCAATAATGTAAACTCTTAATTAGTCAATAAAAGTAGTTTGAGAATATTTATTTTTTATTTTGGTTATAAAAAGGTAAATTAGTTAGTTATATTATTTGTGATAGGTATAAAAAATCAAATGACCCATTTATCTTTTCCCTACTTATCAGGCAAATTAGTCAATTTAAGAGAACTTTCAATGAATGATGCTACAACTATAGTAAGTCTTATGGATTATGAAATAGCTAAATATCTGTATGAAGTTCCATTTCCTTACAAATTAAACGATGCTTTAAATTTTATTAAATCTAGTTATGATAATTTCCAGTTACATAAAGCAATTACTTTTGGTATAGAATACAAAAATATATTAGAATCAAAACCTCTACTAGTCGGAACTATAGGCATTAAAGATATTCATTATCTTCACAAAAAATCAAACATAGGTTATTGGATTGGCAAACAATATCAAGGTAAAGGCATAGCAACAGAATGTATTAAGATAATTGTTAATTATGTATTTGATGAACTGAAAATCGAAGAAATTTCGGCTTATGTTTTTCCCGATAACAATCCATCTATAAGAGTTTTAGAAAAAAATGGATTTATTGAGACGAGGAAGGTAAATGAATATCACCCATTGTCAAATAGATACAGAAATTCTTTAATTTATACAATAAAAAATTCGAATAATAAGCTCCCATAAACATACTTATACTAGCATGTAAACGTCTGGAGTAATACTGAGAGCCGATTCTAACATGAGTCTGTTATTGATACACTACTATCTTTATCTAGCATCGATTATTGAATACTTATTTTATGGTATTAATGATTGAATTTGTTTAATGTTTTGTCATCCGTCCTATTGAGATTTTCTGTTATGTATAGCATCATTTTGAATTAATATAAACATCATTTGATAAAAAGACATTCCTAATTTATATGCCACAAATTCTACCTTTCTTAAAAAGGATTTTATTGATTCATTATCTGCTGATGAAGAGAGTATAAATTCATCAATAATTTTTTTTAATTCATCTTCATCATGGTCTTGAAACACAAGCTTATTCTATAAATCTAGTTATCAAGAGCTTGTTACAAATGTTAGTAAACTAATGCATAATATTTGAATAATAATTCTATAAAATCCAATGATAATTGAATACTATATGAAATTATTCTCATGAAGTCTTTTAAAAAATAATGAACTATCTATCTAAGATGTCTTAACTGTTTTATTTCTCCTGGATTTTATCTTAGATAGACCATATTGAATGAGATATTTTTGATCATTGATTCCTTTGGATTTGTAATAATATTTGCTAACTAGATATGAAAGTGCATGCTATATTATACTATTTACTATTATTGTAAATAAAAAACCATAATAGTATGTCATAATAATTCCAGTAATAGTACCATCAATTAAAAAGGGGACTTGTCGCTTTAATATTGATTTTAAAATTGTATCCAAACTACGAATATATATAGACGACATTCTATAATAATAGTAAGAACAAAATGGGCAGCGTGTTTTTAACGATAATGAAACAAAACATCATTATCAGCAATTAATAAATGGAAATTATAATAAATTAATTGTATATAAGTATTTTATAATATATAAGTCATATACTGATACGTCTAAAAAAAATACATTATTATTTTTCGGTGTGGTATTATTAGTAACAGGTATTTTTTCTCTTTTTCTCGAATGATATAAATTGTCTCACTAAGTAGAATCAACTACAATCTGAAAGCATTTAATAGAACATTCAATATTGATAGCTGAATATATTAACAAGTATATCTACAAAACCGTTATCTGAACGCAAATATTATCAAAAAAGTTCATCCACAAATTAAATTAAAATCGCAAATAAGACGACATCAACTCTAACTTGATAACTTTAGTAAATCTTTGAATCGCTTTTTAAAGGAAAAGAGAAAATGGTAATTGGAAGACATTTCAGAAACAAAGTACAAAATTTATTGTTGAGAGAAATAATGGAATATTCAAACTATATTAGTAGGAAATGTGTAACTATATCATGGCAACAAATTTTATAATACAGTGTCCAATATGCTTAATTCAATTTACTACAAGAGAAGAAAGAAAAGAACATTTTGAAATGCAGCATGTGGTTGGTTAGTTAATCTATTCAATATCTTTTTAAAAAGTGATATTTTAGCATCTATCTTTCATGAAGAAATGTTTTCTTCTAAATAGAGGGAGAGATATCTATTCAAAGACATAAAGAGTTTTCTGTACATATTTATTTATATTAATTGAATAAAAAAAATAATATTATTAATGCTAGTAATATTAATAAACTTCATAATTTTTACAAGAAATACAAAGAAACAATTTTAATGAATAAGAATTTAATGATTGCAGGTATTATTGGATTTTTAGCTAGTGCTATTGTAGCTGAAATATATGCAATATATTCTTCTAGTAATGTATTAACATCTACCATAACAGTGTTGATTGGATTCATAATTTACAAATTATCATTTATAGTTCTCTTTCATATAGACAATAAA
Organism: Nitrososphaeraceae archaeon; assembly: GCA_035253345.1. GTDB lineage: Archaea > Thermoproteota > Nitrososphaeria > Nitrososphaerales > Nitrososphaeraceae > TH1177. The sequence goes on along the minus strand of DATFCH010000480.1, from coordinate 8,045 downwards.
CAAAAATACAGTAATAGATTTAATAGCAATATTAATTTTAATCGTTTGAAACAAATAATAAAAAAGATGATATTTGTATGGTCAATTTTTGATGTTGTTAATAATATAACACGATGGATAATTCTATACGAATTATTATTAATAGGATTTAGGCCTTTTGAGGCAGCAATATTATCTTCTATAGCTGCTTCTTCTCTATCTTATTTATCAATAAACATAATTTTAAGACGTATCAAAATCTTTTCTTGACTGTCAAAAAATAATGATGATAAACGAAAAATAATATTATATAAATAACAATGTGGCAAAAATAAAGACCGATAGCACTAGGAAAATAAGGGTCTAATATAGTCATACTATTACCTTGTATTCAGCTTTTATTATTGGGATTTATTTTAAAATAGATTAAAGTGAATCTATTCATTGTTTATCCACTATCATACAATGGCCAATTATAGGATTGATAATAATTGGTTGTTAAAATAGAAACTATACTAATTCATTAGAATTCAGATGAGGAAAAAATTGTGAATAATCTTTATTGATATCAAAAGATTATCATTCTTTATTTGATATTAATCTCTCTTCCTGCTACTGCGAGATGCCTTTCCGCCTTTACTTGCTACTCTTTTTCTTGTCTCCTTACTTGCTGCTTGTAATCCTCTTTCATCATGAGGAGATTTTCCCCCTTGACTTGCTACTCTTTTTCTTGTCTTTTCATCTGCAGAGGCTAATCCTCTATTATTTTCTTTACTCATTGTATAAATTTATTTTAATAACATAGTTAATAATACTTGATATAAATCAATTGTTATAGTCAAAAGTAAAATAATAAAATAAGTGATTAAGAAATTACATTTATACAACTAGATAATTGTTACATATTATTACCTGTATAGAGCTATCAAATATATAATATAAAATTATAGCAATGGGTTTTAATATATTACATATAATAAAAAAGATAATTACACATTACATCTTTTTGATTTATCTATAATTATTACTTATACGAAGCATAGACTTTCTACAATCTTTTGTGTATTATTTGATTTGGGGTCATAGGTAAAAACTAATATACAAAATTGATAGATTGCAATTGTTGGATTATCAATACAAGCTATTTGTTTATGTCGATTTTCACAAAGGAATTAGTTGCTTACTGAGTTTTGCTATTGTATTCTTATTAATATCTATAAACAATGCAGCAGCCCAGCAACAGCAACAAGGGCTGCACCAATCACAATCACAACCACAAACAACCCAAGGATTACCACTAGTTTTTATACCTGCTTTTACTGGAAATATTCTTGCTGTAGTTTCTTTCTTGATAGGAACATCTTCTTTTATTTTAGGATTAAGAATGCAAAGTGCAGCAAGAACTACTACAGAATCTTCTTCCTCCTCAACGTTACCATTATCTGCAATGCACAAATATTTTGAGTTATTGATATTAGCACTGGTTATTCCTGCAATAGGACTAAATACATATGGAATACTTGTACTTGCGAGCCACTTGTATCCATCAGATAGTCCTTATTTATCACTCCTTTTTGTTCTCTTTATACCGGCAGGTGCGATATTATTTTTAATCAGTAAGTTACGTAATGCATATAAAACTAATGAATAACTTATTCGTGTAAGCTAAAGTTGTATTAGTTGATTTTATTAAAAAATTACAATATGACTGTATCCTAACGACGGCATTTATCATGGTACCAACAAATATTTTAAAGATAAAATGAAAGAAAAAGAATCAGTAGTTACTAAAGATATAATAATGTTTTTAGCTGTTTTATATATAGAGTATGATTCATAATTTTATTTTGCCCATAATTAATTTAACAGCCATTAGAAATAAGAAAAGAATACTTGGAGGACGAGGTTCACAGTAATAAAATGTCGTCATCATCAATTATTAAAAAAACTTCAACAGCAACTGGCTTTATTAAAGCCATAGAATCAGGTTCTAAACACCTTATTATAAAAAGATTTACGTTACGGTTTCCAGAACAAAAACTGAAGTTTGTTGGAGATGGATATCAGTTTGACCCAAAGAGAGGAGTAGGAATCGCAGGTAGTAGAGGACGTCATATTCTCTTTCACGAAAAATGTACTGGCTGTCAGTTATGTGCAATAACCTGTGAGGGTATTGCTGAGGCAATAGAAATGGTGAAAGTCAATGAAAAATGGAAACAAAATAAAAAAAGTATAATGCCTCAAATCGACTACGGAAAGTGTGTATTTTGTGGATTGTGTGTAGATGCATGTCCATTTTATGCATTATACATGACTAATGATTTTGAATTAGCATCATTTACAAAAGAGCATTTGATATATACACCAGCACAGTTATCGGTCAAGCCAAAATATGATGGTTCTGTAGAGATAAAAATCGATGAACGAGGAGCTTCTCATCATTGATAATGTATTATAAAATTACATTTATTTCTTAGTCATATCGATAGCAGTGCAAAAATACGCATCTACTATTGTATGTATGAACTCTGTAGCATTTAGCTTTTATTGTTATAAACTTAATCTATAATTTTATTATGACCATTTTATCATCCAATGTATCAAATTAATAATTGATTCAACTAACTCATGTCTTTTTTTAGTAAGTGTATATTATACTCTTGAAGGTATTTCATTATATGCATGTCTTTCTTCTAGTATACCATCCCTCCCTTTCCAGTTCTTTGTCTCCTTACCACTGTTTTACTGCTGATACCTTGAATTAATTCTCTAAATTGTTTGTATATTACAGGATTTGTAGAACAAGACAAAGGTATTAGTATTTCAAATGTTCCCTGTTTCGTTATCAAACTCATGAGTTTGGCAGTATGTGATATAAAGCTATTGGACCATATCCATTTAAGCTACAAACATCACTATCATAAATTGATAATTTGTTTTTGTACCTTCTATTAGTTTCCTTCCTGACACTTAGGGTAATTTGGTCATCTTAATACTTTTAATAGTTTCCTATGTGAACCATGGTGTGCAACCATAAGATCTGATTTGATGTTGAATGTAAGGGATAACAATAATGCTATCACATTTATTTTCGTATGCATTGAAAATGCTGGACGAAGCCAAATACCAGAAGTATTTTTCAAAAAAATATGCTCCAAATGAATTTAAAGTTCAGAGTGCAGGAACTAAACCTATTTCAGAGATAAATCCTAATTCGATAGAAGCAATTAAAGAACTTGGAATAGATATCAATACGCAAAAAGCTAAAGAAATAACAGACGAAATGATTAGAAATTCAGAGTATATTATTAACATGGGATGGATGGATATAAGTTCCTATCCTACGCTATTCTTACCAAAGTTATAGAATGGAATCTAACAGACCCAAAAGGTAAATTAATAGAAGAGATTAGAACGATAAGAGATGAAATAGAAAAAAGGGTAAAGGAACTTGTGGCAGAAATTACAACTACTGAGAAATAAACTAACTAACAGTAAAAACAAAAAAATCTTTTTTGCAGAACTCATTGGAACCTTTACAGTTATAGTATTTGCTATTGGTTCTGTTGTATTAGATGCAAAATTAAACGGAGCATTAGGACTTCCTTTTATAGTAATTGCTCCTGCTGTTGCTGTTACTATTGGAGTTCATCTATTTGGAAAGATATCCATGGCACATTTTAATCCGGCAGTAACTTTGGCATTTTTAATTACCAAACATATGGAAAGAAAAAAAGGATTGCTTTTGATTTATCTTGTAGCAGAAATCATAGGTGCTTTGTTAGCAAGTTTTTTTATTTATTCTATTTTAGGGAATGTAAATCATTTAGGTGCTAATGCTCCTAATTATACTCAGTTTCCGATTCATGTTATTGTTGGAATTGAAATATTGGCATCTGCTTTACTTATGTCAATAATTCTCATCGTAATATATACCAAAGGGTTAAAGAGATTTATAGGAATAGCTGTCGGCGCTACAGTAGGTTTAGATATTTTCTTGTTTGGTTTAATATCGGGGGCTTCAATGAATCCTGCTCGTTCTTTAGCTCCTGCTATTGTCTCAGGTTACTATGTTGATTTATGGCTTTACTTAACTGCTCCATTTATTGGTACATCGATAGTCGGTTTTTTATTTCGAAAAAAAATTCAAAACAAATTTTAGTATTATCGTTATACTTTTTTTAGAAGATTTATTTTCAGATTTAGATTCAATTAGTGTCATTTGTGCTGTCTGTTAGGATGTCAGGTGTCGCATACATCGTTAGATTGAAGTCATAAGGTGATATAGGTCAAATGTATTAGTAATATATATAATGGTAATATAACAGCGTGTTTAAATCAATTACATTCAAAAAGTATTAGATTAATACCAACGGACCGGTGAAGCGAGTATATAATATTTAGCACATTTTGTTGTTTGGGAAGTGGGCCTGTAACAGTATCATGAGCTAACATGATAACTAGCATTGCAATAAAAGATACACACAATCCACAAAATATCCATTTTAATACATTAGTAATAGAAGGTCTTCGAGAAAAAAACCGATAACGCCATAGTCTCCTATCAAATGAACAAACTAGGAAACTACAGCCTAGACATGTATCAGTATGCTCAGCAAACCAATTAAAGAAATAAAATTCTATTTTAAAATCAATTTTTAGATTTTTATTGTATTACCTTCATTTATTATTTACTTTTACTCCTTCCATTTTCTCAAATGACCAGTATTGCTATCAAGATAAATTCGCCATACTTCTACTTTTTGCTTTTTCTCACTTTTAATTTCTATTTCTTTTTCTTTATCTGATTCAAAAGTTTTAGGATTTAGTTCTCCTATCTTTTTTATAGTTCTATTAGAAAGTTCATTAAGGGGTTTTGTATTAGAATTAGACAATTTATTCTACTACCTCATAAAAGAAAATTTTTCCGTCTACTGTTTTCTCAATAGCATAAACATCACCGTCATATTCAACTCGATAGAATTTTTGTTCCTCAAGTCTGTTAACATCAATATCAATTAAGTCCTTTCCATCTGCTTTCATTACTTGAACTTCAGAAGAGTTTACAAGATTAACTTTTTTCTCTGACATATACTAGTAGGATTAATAATTTATTTAAAAATTGGATATAATTTATTTTTAATATAAGGATTTGAAATCTTTACAAAGGAAAATTTATTCATGTTTTTAGTTATTTTTTTAAATCTTGGTTTTTCTTTTTGGAATCCATAAATAATCCACCAAAGAAAATAAACACTCCTAAAATCGTTGTAAATGCTAAACCATACTCATATGAATATGCAGAAATTCCTAAAAATTGTGATTCAGGATAGCCTTGAGGGGTTAATTTATTATTTACAGCATCATTGATTACAATTGATCCCACAGCTATAGCACCAAAAAAGCCTAGTGTCATAAGGACAGCTCCGATTATTATTATAACTCTTCTTTTCATAAGATAGTGTAAACCAAATAATGTAAAAGCAGTTGAAGTATTTTTTAATTTATACATACAATAAACTATAAAAAAATTTTATATAACAGTTGGAGATAAATTAATGGTTATAGCAAAAGTCATAGCCCCCATAGTGGAGTGGAGTCACTTCTAGAGGACTATATTCTCTGGACTGACTGAAAAATTTCAGTACATGAATTCTGTTATACTATTGTGAATCAATTGGGGATAAATTAATAGTTATAGCCATTATGGAAAACGAACAAAGAGGTAATAGATTTGATAGAAGACTACGCAAGTGGAATTGAAATTGGAATTTGTAGAGTATGTAGTGGACATAATATATTATATTAGGCGAATCATAGCTTAAATAAAGCTAAGGTTAGTAAACCCCAGGCTAGATTCACTTCTTTGTATTTTCCTAAAGTGGTTCTTTTTAGGGATTTTTCTTGCTATTCTGTATTTATTATCGTTGGTAGAGAAAATACTTGAGTCAGTGCGTTCATCTTGTTTTTTATCTTAAAATTTATATTTTACAAAATTAAAAATAACTCCAGAAATTCCAATAATAGTTGTAATTATTCCTAGATAATTTGAAACTATTTCTTTAGCATTAACGTCATCTTCTGTTATAGTGGTAGGAGAATCAAGTGCAATATTAGGATATGTGATACTATCATATTTTTAGTTTGATTGTAGCTGTCTATAATAACTATGGAAATTATGGTACTTAAAAAATATAATTATTAATATTTCTGTCATCTTCATAATTTTTTAATATATTATTAAAATTTTTTATTTTAAAGTCATAGATTAATTGTTTCATAACATAGTTTTTGGATTAAAAAGTAGTTATATCAACATACATTTTTAGTTAGTTTATAAATAAAAAAGTCTTAAATATATAAAGAATAAGATTCATATCGAGCACTCAGAGCATCAAGTGAACAAATATTCTATGTTGTACCAATTTTGCATATACAATAGGATTCAATAACTCTTTTTCTATTTATCTTTTTATTATAATCGTTAATTAACTCTAATTATTAAATAGTGGTATTATATTCATTTGAATAACCCTTACCGGCTGAAATAATCCTTAATCTACAAGCATGGAGCATGATACACGAATTACCATTTACTATAAAAATTATTGTTCATTAATATATTTAGTAAATCTAAATGAGTTAGTGTCCCCAAGAAAACTACTGGTCCGTCATGAGTGAAATCGTCAATGTAGTAGAATTCTACTACGTAGTATTTAGTTTTTATTATTTTCAAAAGACAATATTTAAAAAAGATGATTAATAGTAGAATCTTATGAATCAACACTATTTTATCATAACATTAATTGCAGCCCTTACATTAGGAGTATTATCTATAAATGCAGAAATCGCTTTTGCGCAGGAAAAAAATCAAACATCACAAATTGATGATTCTCCCTTAATTACAACTGAACAGATAGACGAATCAATGGAAACAAACAATACTTCACCTCAAGATGAAGATAAGATACCTTTAATTGGATAAAATAATCTTGTAGGAATTTTATTTTTAAATTTTATTTTATACAACATTCGTTAAATTTAATTAAGATAGATAACCAATGATGGTAGAAAATTATGATGTTATGTAAAAATATACTATTAGCTTGTATTTAGCTTTTATTATGATAACACGGTTTAAATATAGACATGATACTGAAAAAATAGTAAAAGGTTTATTTTGTTCCTTTTAAGTCCAATATAAGACTATCTCCGTCTTTTGTTAATGTACCATTGAGTTTAAGTGAATATTCTGCACTATCTCTGTCTCTTCCTACGTCAAATGTTCCTTCTATAACTTGGATAGTTTTACCTTCGACAGTTTGGCGTTCTTCTACTGCCGTTAAATCAGCCCTCATTTCATTTATTATTGTGGATTCATCTGTATCGATTGTGAATGTTCCAATTAAATTTTTATCCTTCTTACTTTCAAATTGAAATAAAACGTGTGTGTCCTCAAGTTTATATTCACAAGGAGCAGTAGGACATAAAGAAGTTGAATTAGTTGGAATGAATTGAAAATCAGACATTACAAAATATCCTTCCAGAGGTGCGTCATTGTCGGGCTCTAGTTGCATTTTAATATCAACTTCTTCTGATTGAACAAATCCGTTTACAAACACGGTGAGTATTGTTAAGGATATTATACATAGTAAAAATAGAAAAATTATGTTAATAGATGTTCTCCCCATAATATTGAAATATAAGATTTGCATATAAGATTGCTGCTTATCAAACTAGGTTTTATTGTATGTCAATTTCGGAATTGTCATATTGAGATAGTCGCTGCCGTCAATATGCAACCAACAAAGTACCCGATAAACAAGGCTATAAGCCTTTGGATTGCTCACGCTGTTCTAAATTACAAATTATAGCTTAGAAAAAAATTATTTACTGTTTGGTTTTGAAATAAAACCATGTAGTTCAGTCGGGAGTAAAACCGATAGCGGTTCTAAATAAGGGCCCTGCTTTTGGATATAAACTGGTAATATTTAGCTTTTATTATTAGAAACTTATTTTGTTCACAATTTTTATATTATTATAAAATAAAGTTTAATAAAGAATTC
>DATFCH010000479.1:0-3213 GCA_035253345.1 Nitrososphaeraceae archaeon | reverse complement strand
AATATTTAATTTTTTTTTGCTTGCAACTAATTGCTTAGTACTAGCTCATTGAATTACGATTCATTAATGAAACTAATCAGAGCTCAAATAATTACAATATATAATCGTTACATTTAATAAAATTATTTATTAAGAATACTTATAAAACTTCATATAAATTACTAATCATTCATTAAAATTTATTGGTTTCACATCATTCCGCAAATTCAATGCTTCAAATTATTCTAATTTAATACAGACGATGTTTTTTCTGCGAATTTAATGTCTCTGATATAATTTATTGAATTGAATAAAATTAAATTATAGTACACAATTTAAATTCATTTGCAAGTTGATAGAAATAATTTTCTATGTCGACTTGTTTATACTCTTAATAAGTCCTACAACATGATTCAATACTTCACTTTTTGAAGTATTATCATCTTCCAAAACCACTTTAATCGAATTAAGCATACAGTTTTTTAGCATTCTGTTTCTATCTTCCGTCATTTTTTGAAATTCCTGAAATGATTCCTGTTCTGCTTCAAGTGAAAATTTAAAGCTGTCCATTTTATTCCTTATTTTGCTTATAATTATTTCGGCCTTTTTTTCTACATCGTATATGTCTATTTCTGAATCATAATTACTTAAACTGCTATCAAAACATTCACCAATAATTCTCTGTAAAGGAAAAAGCAACCACATAAATTTCAAATTATTTCGAAAAAAATTTAATTGATTATGAAGTTTTAAACATTTAGCATTGTTTCTTTCACTAGCACATCTAATAATATTGGATCCCACGTTGTCTTGGGCCTCAATTATTGTTTTCAAAGTTAATTCTGAATCTAAGTATCTTGATAACTTTACTTTCAATCTTTCCTCATACTCAGTAAGTAAACTTTTTGGTAAAAATTCCAATCCTGAATCTATATCTGTCGAGTCAAAGTAAAGTAATTTCAAAGTATTAAGAGCATTTAAAGATTTTAAAGAACCATAAAATCTATTAAGTTTTCCCTTAACAAGACTATTTTCTCTAATATTGCTAGTTCCGATGAAAAGACTACTTAAATTAATAAACTTACTAAATACTTCAATATTAGTAGTTTGAATGTTGTTATCATAAATTTTTAGAATTTTCAACTTTTCAGGTTTAGGCAAATGCATTAAAAAATCCACATCAGTTAATGCCTGATAAGAAGCATCCAAATATTCAATACATATGCATGTACTTAAGTCTAATTTTAATATTGGTGTGCTAAAGTAAATGCCGCTGTCTCTATGTTGCTTAATTCCTATATCATGACCGCTAATATTCAACTTCTTTAAATTAACATAACTTCTCAAATCCAATAATCCTCCATCTAACAATTCAGTAGTATCTAGATTTCTTCTCTCATAATGTATTTCATATATATCTATCTCTTCAACATGTAGTTTACTTTCATCCGTTGTGTATTTACAATTTAAGTATTCTTGCAAAGTTACCATTATTTAATTATTGATTGAGAAATCGACTTTGCAATTAATTAGAAATTTTATAAATTGGTAACAATACCAAACTTCGGACTTTGTTTATGCAATTGATTAGACGATAAATCGTATTGTTATTTAATCAACCCCTTAATCAAATAAAAATTTATTATAAATCGATATCTACCAATGATAATAATCTAATATTTGTGTAATAGCCGATCAGTCTTACAATTATTATGTAATATAAAAATATGATTACTATCGTAATTGTGTTAGAATAATTTTTTCATATTGTTAAAGAAATTTATTTGTATAGCAGTAAAGTTTATTATCCCGAAGATAATGTAATGATTAGCCTTTTAAAAAAAATAAATAAATTATCCTAATTGTCAAGAGGGTCGTTCAGTCGAAAAATTATAACAAGACATTGTTAGTTTAATGCAAATATTTAATTGTTGAATATAAAAAGACCAGCACTGGAATGGGTGAGCAAAGTTTATATGCAAACAGTACCACGCTGATATTTGTTTACAGCTAAATTTTACTCATACATAACAGTATCGCTCTTTTAATAATCCTTCAAATCAAAATATTTTTGTCATTAAAATGCATGAAAGTATGTTTAAATACTTGCAATACGGATTATAATAATTTTCTATGAGGATTTATTGATGTTTTTTATATAATATTCCTACTATTGCATGAGATTATGCAAAGTAAGGGGGTGGTGCTTATTTTCAAGGGGTGCTTATTTTCACGATTTTATGGTAGTGTAAGTATAATTATAAATACAATTCTAGAAAGGTAATATTTTCTAACAATATTGTATTAACTCGTATTATTTTAATGCACGAGATACGAAAACGTATTGTTTATGTAATAGCATTCTGAGAATTTCTTTTTTTTGTATAACAGTCAAACTAAAATTTAAGTATCAACGTCCACCCACTCGTTCCGATAATTAACATCATTGTAAATTATTTTCGTTACAATTGATTTTAACAAGAATACCTATCACTGTTTTTTTTGCCAAAAAGTTTGCTAAAACCGCAAAGCAATGTGCCTCAAAGCCCATTCTCTCATTGGAAACTCATGGGTTTTTGCTGACATCGTGAATAAGAATAATTATATTTTCTGCATTAATTCAAGCGTGTCACTTCAGACTCAATAATATGATATTTCAGTGTTATGGAATAACTCAAGATCCTGATACTAAGACTAATGGACATTAGATTATTCAGGCGAAACATTATTGTCTGATGTTTCAAATTTTAATATAAAAAAAAAAGATTTTCCTTCGCAGTGGAACCTTCATGGGATTTGCGGGTTTTTCGATAAAGAATAATAGTTTCTTTAGGCCAAAACCGAAACCATGTGCATTCCAGTATTGTATAAAAAAACCATATGCTCAAGGCATATTATATTTTCTCATAAAAGGAATAAGTAAGTTACATAAATAAAATCAACAATTTTCAGAATATTTGGATTAAAAACGATATAATAAAGAGTTTCTTCTCCCCTCCGCATTGGAATCTTTAAGTTTCCTAATACAATACTCCAAATTTTATATTGTTAGAAAATTTGTACACAATTTCAATTTTTTCTCTCCGTTCCGCAGTGGATCGAGAATAATGGCTTATCAAACAATTTATATCACCGTATGCTTTATTATCAATTGAGTTAGATCACGTGAGTGCAAATTTTTGTACTCTATCTAGCTTTTTTTGGTTATTTCATAATTAAATTATTTGTGTGATA
>DATFCH010000478.1:0-2404 GCA_035253345.1 Nitrososphaeraceae archaeon | reverse complement strand
TAAAAAATCTAAAGACTGATTATTGTTTTTTTAATTTATATCGCCTAGCAATTATAATCATATTATTAAAAATTTTTTGTGTAAAACTTCATAATATCCTGTATATTTATACTAAATATTGGCGGCTGGATCAAATATTTCACTGATACAGATCATTTCAACTCTTATAGGAAGTACAGTCACTTTATTTTTACTAAACAATCTTGCTTCTGAAATAAATCAACCTCAAATTAATTTGAATGTTATAACTGATACCATTGATCCAGTTTTGAATAAGAACTTTACCAATACTAATAATACTAATGATACTAATAATAATGGCAATAATAAAAAATCGATAAATTCTACAAAATTTGAAACTTTTGTTACAAATCATGGAGAATCTGCTGCTACTAATCTTTTGCTTAGTTTGTCATATCCTAATGGTAATATAACTGATTTCGATATTAGTTTTCAGAGTGAAAATATTACCATAACCAAAAAAACAGATAGATTATTGGTAGCGGAATTAAAAAGATTATCTACTGACTCATCTATTGCTATAACAACTATAGTAGAATGTAATGCTAATATTAGCAGTAATAGTAGTATTACTAGCCACATATATTCAGATAAACCAACCCTAATTAGTTCTACTTGTTTTCAACTTAATCATTATATTGCTACTGCTTCATATGATCAGGGTAGTACATTTCTCTCAAATATTGATTCTTCTATTCTTGATACATATAGATTTGATATTGCACATTATGAACATCAAATTTGGATTTTGGCAATAACTGTGATAGTAATTTCTTTCATGATTGCATTATTATATAAGCGCTTAAACAACATTAGAAAAAGATTAAGTAAACCTAAATTTGTATTTGATATTGTTAAAGAAATTATTGCTGTAAAAGAAACACTAGAATCAGATAATATTTCAAAGCGTATCTTTCCAATAGAAAAATGGTATTCTAAAGATCCGTCTGAAAAAAGGAAGATATTTGATGATTATGAGGACTATTATTATATTGATGATTTTTATTCAATGTTAAAGAATAGAGATGATATACTATCAAATAGAACATCTAATACTACTTCTTCTTTCTATTCCTCTTCTTCCAAGAATGAAGAAATAACAAAAAAATCTATAGATAAAATCAACAATAAAGAGAATTTTGATAAAACTCTTGATATGAATAATAATGATAACAACAATAACTACAATGATAATGGAAAAAAAAACGATAAATTAAACAACAACAATAGAAACAACAACAATAGTAATAGTAATAATAACTATAATAATCAACTTCATATTAAAAGACTCAATGACCAATGTCTTTTGTTAGCTAATAATACAATTAAAAATATAAGTTGGTCACACTACCAAGATATTGGAGACAGGATTTACTATCTTCCATTAATCATTTCAATTACTATCATAAGTGGTCTATTGATATCCTATACTTTTGAATATTATAGGCTTTTATTCTTTCACTTTTTTAGTTTAGAATCTCTAAACTTTCAAAATGTCATAAACTATATATTGGTAATAGTCCCGCGATCACTCATTTTTTTTCTTTTAGCAAAAGAAATAATAAATTTTAAAACACTATTTGCTTATGAAATAGGGGTAAAAAATAATATTTTATCATTTTTTGTATTTGATAGAAGAGCACAATTAAAATTACTTGTATTTTCTTTTATTATAGTAGGAATTCCCTCTTTTTTACCCTCTTTATTATATGAAATTAAAGAAATCCAATATCTCCCATTCGATTTTTCTGAAGAATCTACGATGCTCATGACTGCTTCTCTCATTGATACATTAAGATTGGCAATTTTGGCTTTAATCATACCAAAATTTATAGTTAAAGACAAAGTAAAACTAACAAAACAATAAGGTTTTAAAAATAATTCATGAATTCCTAATAATTGATTAACAGTTAATAATTAGGCAAAACTACAAGAAAAAGAAGAACAAATACAGGAACTTAAAAAGAATGATAATGTAAAAGAAGATGCAATGCTCATCTTTCGGACCAGTTATTATTTTTAACTGAAAGACTTCAGGAAATAGAAAGAAAACAATCAAAATAATAAATATACTCTTTAAATGGATTTGAACCCTTCTATAAAGTCGGACCAGTTAATTATTTTTCCATATGTACTACTTTTACCAAAATACATTTAACCATCAAAAATTTCTTATTATCAAATGTTGAAACAATAGGAAATATTTTCGAGACAATCTTCAGTAGTCTTTTATTCAAGTTATTTAACAAACAATACCTTGGTTTCTAATAAATAGTAAACCGCGCTGAATGTGAGAGCTTAAATAAATAAAAAAATAAGTTTCTAACAATAAAAGCTAAATATAACTTAGTAATATATCTAAATTAGACTCTTTTTTTAGAAC
>DATFCH010000477.1:0-3668 GCA_035253345.1 Nitrososphaeraceae archaeon | reverse complement strand
TTTCTAACACTTAGTCGCTTCTATTTATATTAAATTTAAATTGTTTGATTATAAAATAAACTTAAAAAAAGGAAATTCTTTTAATTAGCATGGATAATGTATGTGATCTATATTATGATGCTATTATAATAGGTGCAGGGCATAACGGCTTAACTTGCGCATCCTATTTAGCAAAAGCTGGCTTAAAAGTATTGGTAGTAGAAGAATATCACACAATAGGAGGAATGACAACTACAGAAGAAATTACCATGTCAGGATTTAAATCTGATGTACATGCATTTGGTTATCAACTGGCAAATTTATCTCCTGTACCTAAGGAACTAAATCTTAACAGATATGGATTTGAACTTATAAAACCTGAAATTTCATATTCCCATATATTTCCAGATGGTAGATACATATCTATGTATAGAGATCTAGAAGGAACAATAAAAAGTATAGAACGATTTTCTAAAAAAGACTCAATTACATGGAACAAAATGTTTAATTCTTATTTAAAAAATAAAGAATCAATAGTAACGTCGATTAATTCCTCACCAAAACCTTTATCGATCCATTTAACTAACATTGAAAAAAGAAATTTAAATTATGATATAGATAATGATGACAATGAAAACTTTGGAACATACAGATTTGACCTCCAATCAATGAGATCTTGGGCTAATGAATGGTTTGAGTCAGAAGAATCAAAAATAATGTTTGGCACATTTTCTGCTTTTGTTGGACTTTCCCCCGATGATGCAGGGGGAGGCTCTCTTTCATATCTTTTTGCAAGTATTATTCAAGATGGTGGAAATAATATTGTTAAAGGAGGTTTCATAAATTTGCCAAAGGCGTTATCAAAGGTTATAAAATCACATGGTGGTGAAATAATAACCAGTGCATCTGTCAAAAATATTATTATTAAAGACGGCAGGGCAACTGGAGTCAGCCTTGAAAACGGTAAAATTATTGGTGTAAAAAAAATAATTGCATCAAGTACTGATCCTTTTACACTTGTGATTAAACATTTGGGTGAGGAAAATGTAGATAAAAGAATTTTTCAAAAAGTAATGAAAATAGAGTGGGGTGAGGCAATTTTTGCGATTTATATCGCACTGAACAATCAAGTAAGATTCAAAAAAGATTCTGATATTTTATCTTTATCCAGTCAATGCATTTATCTCCCCCTAATCTAGATTATTTATCAAAGATCTTTTACGAATGTAGAAGCGGAAGAATCCCAGATAATCCTCTTGCAATAATGAGCAATGATTCACTTATGGATCCTAGCAGGGTCCCTATAAATAAACATCTTATAAAATTCCTTATTTTAAGTGTCCCCTATGATATCAAAGAAACTAGTATTGATAATGATTCAATGAACAAATCATCATCACAGAAATATTTATGGGATAAAATTAAAGACAAATATGGCGAAATTATCTTATCCTCAATTAATCAAAATTATATACCAAATCTATCTAATGAAAAGATAAAAAGTATATCATACTCTCCTAGAGACTTTGAAAATAAGCCATCAACATGTATTAGAGGAACTCTCTCTTGTGGAGCGGTTTTACCTTATCAAAGTGGTCCAATGAGACCAATACTAGAATTAGCTGATTATAAAATCCCATTGATTTCAAATGTTTATTTATGTGGATCTGGAAGTCATCCTGGCCCAGGAGTATCAATGGCACCAGGAAGAAATGCTGCCATGAAAATTCTTAGAGATCTGAATTTAAAGATTCAGGTGTGAAATATATGAGTGTAATATTAGCAAATATTAAGATAAGGAATTGGTGGATTAAATTTTAAACAAGCAAAGTTACCAATAGAGCAATTAAGAAATCTATAAAATACCATGAAAATAACAAAAGAGATATAAATATTGTACAAATAAAAAGTCATTTCTTTCTTAAAATTTGATTATTCTTTTAGTAACTAGAGATTAAATCAGTTGATTATGATATTAATTGTTGTTTGTACCTACAAAAATTTTCAATTATTAAAAATATTAATTGAATTAAAGAAAATATGTTAATCATCGATATGCTAGCGTCAATTTGTCCTAAAAATAAACGGTTTGAAATGTAAAAGAGTATATCTTCAAATATATTATTCAGATTGATATAAACTAAAAGATTCGAAATAGTTTGAAAAAATATTTTTTACCTAATTCTACTATGATTATTTACTCCATAAAATTGAATAATTAGATATATTATTATGACCATATTTCTATGAAAAAAATAAGCCATAAAGAGTGAATTCCAATTGATGTGATAAATTTTCTATTTTAACAAATATAATATATCATTTTCATAAATGAAATATTATAATACGAATCTATTTAATTCAGATCAAAACCTAATATATAATATTATATGTTTATAATTTAGAGTGAGATTAATTATATACACAGGAAAAGGAGGTACCGGCAAGACTGTAACATCTTGTGCTACAGCAATTAATCTAGCAGAAAGGGGTTATAAAACATTTTTAATATCAGCCGATCCTGCACATACCATTAGTGACGCCTTACATACAGATATAGGACATTTAACAAAAAAAATTATTCCGAACCTTGAAGCAATAGAGATTGATCCATTATTTGAAATATCTAAAAACTATATGGATGTAATTTCCTCTATAGGAGCTTCACTTCTTGGTAGAGGTGTCAATTCTGGTCTTGCTTATGAAATAGCAATGTTACCTGGTATGACACAGCTTTTTTCACTAATAAGAATTCAAGAAGTTTTAAATGATAATAATTTTGAACAAATTGTTCTCGATATGCCTGCATCGGGAGAGGCTTTAAAATTTCTCTATTTTCCTAGGGTTATTGGATCAATGGGCAAACATATAACAGGTGCGGCAACATTATTTAGTAATATTGCCAAGTTATTCCAACCACTCTCTAATTACTATAATTATTTAGACTCTTTTAGCACTCAAACAGATATACTAAAACGTTTAGATAATTTATTCAATATAATAACAGATCAAACTATTACTAGTCTACGACTAGTTACAAATTTAAATAATTTCAGTATAAAAAATGCAAAACGTGCATTAATGTCTGCCAATCTTTTTGGTATAAATGTTGACCTTGTGATCATAAATAAGGTAAATTTTGCTAACAAAGAAAAACTCCTCGAATTAGAGAAAGTTCAATCGAATTTTTTTCCCATTCCATGTCGAAAAGCAGAACTTATGGATGAAGAACTTGAGGGAATGGAAAAATTAAAAAAACATAATTTCAACATATATTCACACGATGATCCATCTCAAATTTTCTTTCAGGAAAAAGTGTATTCGATTGAAGGGGATAATAAATCTATCAATCTTAAATTCAAGATCCCATTTCTTAATAGTACTAAGTTAGATGTTAAAAAAACATATGATGAATTAATTATTACTATGCAACATGATAGAGGAATACTTGTTAACACTATAGCTTTACCTTTTGTTGCTACAGCTATGGATGTTATTTCAAGCAGAATTGATAATAACCAATTAGAAATAACATTACAATAACAGAATCATAATTTATTTGTTGATAAAAAAGATATAATAATAGCTCAGTTTAAAGCATGTGAAATTTTATTAATGGAGACTGCTAATAAAATCGAAAAACAAATAGTACAATGCGAACTTCACGAATTAGATAATGTCATATATAC
>DATFCH010000476.1:0-6272 GCA_035253345.1 Nitrososphaeraceae archaeon | reverse complement strand
CGTAGACTTAGGCCAAGAAAATACAAATACAAAGAATACATAATTACAATAGTGGATGTCCTCTTTCTCTCAAATGTTATAACCATAACATGAGAAAGAGATATTCACAGCTAAATCTATTTCCTTAAATTAACAGCACCTGCTAGAGTCTTTTATCACTCTATTGCCTTGTTGTTTTGTATTTATTAAAATGCTCATACTGTCTATTCAATATCTAAAAATTTGAAAATATTATTAGTTTTATCATAAAAATTTTAAGTTTATTAAATGAACGAATAAAATGAATAAAATGTTATTTTATCACAGTTTAATATATGTAAATAAAAAAAATCAATTTACAAAAACCTTAATTTCTATAATTTTTCGGCGCCGAAAAATCTATTAAAACATTAATAAAAAGAATTCTCACTTTATAAACCTAATTATCTGAATATTTCTATTATATTAAATATTTAAACGAGATTTGTGAATGTAAAAAAAATTATAGTAATGAAATATGTTTTTATAAACTTACTTGAATAGATAGATATATGACGTTATTTAGAATGGTTTTTTACAGATATTATTTTTACTTGAAAATATATGTATTCATTTTTGGGGGATTTATAAAATGAAAAATCTGTATACAAAAGGCATAAGATTTTCGGGAGATTCTATAAAGGGTTGTATCTGTTTTGTAGATCTGGTAAATTCGACTAAAAATACTATTGCTATGGAAGGATTAGAATATATGAGAAAATATTATTCTACATTTATAAATTCTATATCTGATATCGTTAAAGCTAACAATGGAAGGATTATCAAAAATATTGGTGACTGTCTATTAATATACTTTCCAAAGACTTCTGATCCTAATAGTACTATCGCTTTTAGAGAGGTAATCGAATGTGGCCTTAAGATTTTAGAAGCTCGATACACTGTTAATCAAGAATTAGCTAAACAACATCTACCTCCATTTAATTATAGAATTAGTATGGATTATGGAATGTTAGATTTAGCTTTAGTTGGTGATTATAGTCAAATTGATTTATTTGGTTCAACATTAAATCTTTGTTCAAAGATAAACACTACCATATCTGTCCAGAATCATATAGTCATTGGCGATAATTTTTATAAGGTTTTGAAATCTTTTAATTCCATTATTCTTGCTTATGATATTAAACTTAATGGGGAATATAAGATAACAGAAGATACTAAATATCCGATATACTCTATAAAAAGAAAAAATAATACTTGTATAATTAATGATAATACAAATTTGTCGAGTGATTGTGTTTCTACAACAACGGATAATGAAATTACCAATGATATCTCACTTTTTGCTAAAGGAAATCAAAATAAAAATAAAAAAATAATATTAGTCGATGATGAGGAAGATATTCTATTTACATATGCTACATTTTTAAAAGATCATGATTATCAAATTACTTGTTTTACGGATCCATTAATAGCATTAGATTATATTCAAAAAGTTTCTAATTATGATGATTTATTAATAGTACTCGATATAAGGATGAAAAAATTAAACGGACTTCAATTATATCAACAAATAAATTCTATAGACCCAACAATTAAAATAATATTTATAACGGCTCTTGACATATTAGATGAATTCTTAAGTATATTTCCGACAACATCAAAAACACAAATAATGAGAAAACCGATCGATAAAGTTTTGTTTACAAGTACAGTAAAAAAATTGCTATTTTAAATAACTAGTTTAGTTTATCAATATCCTATACCGTTGTGTTAATTTAAGGAAATAGATTTAGCTTTGAATGTCCTATTTTTAATCTATTCATCTTTAGATTATTTGAACGAAATACAGAACATCCACTTTTATTGTAATGTACTCTTTGTATTTGTATTTTCTTGGTTTGAGTTTAAGAAACACGTCTAAAGTATTAGTAATATTCAGAGATGAAAAAAGGAGTTATGTTTCTGTATGGATCTGGATTCAAAGATTTGGTTCTTTGCAGATCTCTAAAAGGAAAAGAGTTTCTGCTTTTATAATTGATGAAACTATAATACAAATTGGTAGCCAACATTTCTGGTTATGGATTTGTATCGAACCAATTCACAAATCAGTGCTTGGAATAAACATTTCACAAGAAATATGTTTGTAGCAATAATTCATTAGGGTCTCTTGTTGAGAAATATGGAAGTCATATAGTTTATACTGATGGTGGAACATGATATCCACAGGCTTGTAACTTTTTACATCTAAAACATCATTTACATTTTTCTTTAGAAAAGAGTTTGATAGAAAGAGTAATACAGTATTTTAAGGATAGAACTGAGAGTTTTGATGATTACTATCCTTGTATTATTAACCAAAAGAGAAATTGTGATCTGTCAAATGTATACAATTGGCTAAAGTTGTTCATCAATTTGTATAATACAACAATTAGAAATAAGATACCATTTGTGAAGAGAGGTGAAGTAGCCTTAAATTAACAGAGCCTCCTATACTGACCATACAAAATTTATTTATATTGTAAAGATGTCTAATATGAAATTTTAATTAATTGTACTATGTATATTTAATTGTCATTATTGAAACATA
The DNA here is from genome assembly GCA_035253345.1 of Nitrososphaeraceae archaeon. GTDB lineage: Archaea > Thermoproteota > Nitrososphaeria > Nitrososphaerales > Nitrososphaeraceae > TH1177. The sequence continues at coordinate 3,706 of DATFCH010000476.1, read as the reverse complement.
AAAAAATTAATAAAATTTATAATAAATGAATATGGAAATATATGAATTTAGCGAGTTTACATTATGAAAATACTAAAACTAGTTCAATGATAAAGGTATTTTTATATTTCAAGATGTCATTTATAATTTGATTTCCATGTCTAACTTAGAAACATTCCAACAAACCAATCATGAATTCTGGCAAATGTTAATTGTATTTTTTATATCTTCTAAAAAAATAGAAGGTAGCTGAGCGGTGCAGTCTGTATCTACTTTTTTAAAGAATGAAAGAAATCTTCATTTATTTAAATATGTTATAATACCATCAATTTATCTTTTATTTATTGTTGTAATATCTCTTAATCCATATTTGTGGGTTACATCTTCTATTCATCATTTTTATATAGAGCTATTTGGTACTTTACTTGCAGGTATACTCGCATTCTATTATCTTTTAAGAGCATACTCTTTCAATGATAAATTTAGCTTATTCATTGGAATTGGTTTTCTTGTAAATGCATTAATTGATCTGTTACATGTGGTAATTTCTTTGATAAATATGGATGATCCTATTTTTTTAAAATATTTTATTCCACAAACTTGGTTTGCAGGACGTTTATTCCTTAGTGCTATGTTACTTATAGCTATAATCAAATATAATAATTTTCTTTCCAACTCTTTAAACATACAAAAAAATGGCCAATTATTGCCAGACAAAAAAAATTCTAATAAATTATCTAAAATACTTATAATATATCTTGTCGCAACCATAACCTTTGCGTCGATCATAGCAATAAGCTCCCTTTTTATAGTTTTTCCATTTTCTGTCGTTGATCATTTCCCTTTACATAGACCATACGAACTTTTTCCTTTATCTTTGTTCATATTTTCAATTTACTATTTTTATAGAAATAGAATTTATGAAAATAAAGATGTCCTGTACGTCAGCATAGTTCTTTCTATAATGTTTGACATTTTTAGTCAAATAATAATGTCCTCTTCTAAATATCATTTTGATACTGCACATAACGTAGCTCATCTATTGAAAGATATAAGTTATTTCATCAATATTATTGGATTAGCGTTATCAAGTATTCATTATAATATTAAATTGAAAGAAAGTAATGAATTGCTTAATCTTCAATATAAAAAGGTAAAAGAATCAGAAAAAATGAAGGAAGAATTCATTAACATAGCTGCGCATGAATTACGAACTCCTATTCAACCTATATTAGGATTAACGGATATTATCTATTCAAAAATCCAAGATAAAGAACAACATGAATTATTGGAAATTATTTTGAGAAATGCAAATAGACTAAAAAGACTTACGGATAATGTGCTCGATGTAACGAAGATAGAAAGTCAATCATTAATACTTAAAAAAGAAAAGCTAAATCTTGATTTATTAATTTCTGAAGTATTAAAGGAGTATGTAAATAAAGATTCCAAACAACAACAAGCCAAAATTGTATACGATTTTCGTCCCGAAGATGAAATTATTATAATTCTAGCTGATAAAGATAGGTTAACACAAGTGATACGTAATCTTATGGATAATGCATTAAAATTTACTACATATAACCAAACAATATCTGTTACAGTAGAATTAGAAATAGGCAAAAAAGATAAAGTTGTCGTAAGTGTAAAGGATACTGGTGAAGGTATTCCGAAGGATGTATTCCCTAATTTATTTTCTAAGTTTACAACTAGTGACTCAAGTATTGGTACTGGCCTAGGATTGTATATTTGTAAGAATATTGTACAAGCACATGGTGGTAAAATATGGGCTGAAAATAATGAAAATGGTATTGGGGCAATATTTAAATTTACATTACCATTAATCGATTAATATAAATTTTTAATGTAATAAGTGACCATATCAAACTAAAACCATGCTGTTAATTTTGTTAATGTAATAAAAGAATACTGTAAGCAATTAAGAGAACAATCTGGGATTAGGTCAATCTCTAAATAATCTAATTCACAATTACTACCAATAAATAATTCAAGAGTATAAAACGATATTATTTTATGTTTATTTTGATATTTTTTCAATTGCTTAAAATAGAAGATTGTTTAAACCAACACACCTAATAAATTTATATTTATATTTTATTTATCAGATTGTAAATATTAAGATAACCACAAAGGTAATTACTTTTATATTTAGTTATAGTTCATATTTTTTTAATATTTAAGTTAAAAAAAAGTATTTTTATGAAAATAATAAATTAGATTTTCGCCCTAATCGTATCACAACGATCATTAGTAAGCCATAACAAATTTTAAATCATAACCTATTGTGCTATAGTACTGCAAATTATAATCTTTATACTTATAAGAGGATAGTTGTTTTCCTATTTTATTTCGTAGAGCCTTCCTTGTCAAGTATTTAATATTTTTTCTAAATATATTTTCCAATATTTTCCCTGCCTGATTTTTGGTTCTTCTTAAATAATCAAATACTATTGTATACGAAATTTTTCCAAGCAATCTTTTTATTGATTCATAGATTCTTTGAATGATTTTATCTTTTATGTTTCCTTTATTATTCAATTGTTCGATAGTAGAGAGTGAGTCACTTCTGATAATTACTATTTGTTTTGTTCTTTTTAATTTTTTAAAAGCTTTAATGTTGTCTGTTATGGCAAAAAAAATTGCTAACATTTCCATTCTCTGAATACCAAACTTTTCATTTTTTTGTGAAGGTTTTAAAAATCTTATTTTACTTTTATTGTTAAAGTGATTATGCCAAGAAATATATCCTGAAGGAGAGCCATCTGCATCAATTGCTATATTTAAAACACGCAATCTAACTTAATAATGCATTCTATATTATATAGTCATTTTGATTAATGTTGAAATAATTTTTTTATATATTATTTTTGTGTAAATAAATTAAGGTAAGTCAAGTTATTGGAGTATGTTTAATTTTGTCTGTATGTTTTATTATCTTGCATACAGGCCACTCACCTTATCAAGATTTTTTATTATTCTTTTTTCACATTCAGAGCCTTCAGGCGGTCTCAAGTCTTTACTAGCAACACAGGCATGGTACCTATCTCCTACTTGGATTCGGCCAATATCCGTATTTCTGTCAAATGTAAAAGTTCTTTTTATTATGTTGTCGTCACTTTTATCAAGTTCTGCTTGTGCATCGTCTATAACTTGAGATTGTATTTGGCCTTTTATCATCACACCAATCACTAACTTTTCAGTATCTTTTTTATCTGATAATGGAGCATTGATTTTTATTTTGACTTTGTCACTATTGCTAATACTATTAGCATTTAAACTTGTTTGGTATACCTCTTGACTTTTTTGATAAACTTGAGAACTGGATTGGAATAAGCTAATTTGTGTAGGTTTACTAGTACTCAAAATATCGCCTTCATTACAATCGAATTTTGTAATATTATTAGATTCTTTTGATAGGTCACCTACCTGGTATGCACATACAAAGAATTCATCAGGAGAATCTGCTTCGACTATATCATTTTCTTCATTTACTTTTAAATCTACTTTTAGATTACCCTTAGTTTTGTCTATTGAAGAGATAGGAATATCTTGTTTGACCTCTTCTCCATTAATAAAACCTATGAGCCTTAAGAAGTTGGTGTTATCCATATCTATATTTTTCAAATTAATATCAGCTTCAACTATCATCTTTTCTTTGTCCTCGTTATCAGTTTTCTGCGCAAAGGAAAATTGGATAAATGACGAT
>DATFCH010000475.1:0-5434 GCA_035253345.1 Nitrososphaeraceae archaeon | reverse complement strand
TAAACAGAATCTTACAATATCTTTCGTATATAATTCTATAACTATCCCAATAGCCGCAGGAATATTATATGGAATCACTAATTCCTTGATATTGACTCCTGCATTAGCAGCAATAGGCTGGGTTATTAGCGATTCACTAGTTTTTGGTAACTCTTTACTACTAAAAAAATTTCGTAATTAACCGATGATTAAGAATTTTAAATTTCAATTTATTTAATCTTTTATAATGACATCTTTAGTCCAATCGTCTTTTAGATCATTAAATTCTTTTGTAAGAGAAAAGAAGCAGCTTGTCGTCTTTTCCACAATTTTTCTACTTTCTAAAATTATGCAAGGTCCGTCCCTAGACTATTTTATTTTAATATTAAACTATTTCACTTTTATTTTCTTTGCATAAAAGAGACCCTTATGAAACATCAACTTTTTCCAATATATATATCATCTCTTGTTTTGTTATCTATAGATAATATATACAGTCAAGAAGAGGAAATTCATACTGATATTAATCAAGAAAATATAGATACGGAATCGTCACAAAAAATATCTTCTTTTAATATTGCAATTGCTACAGATTGAAGATGTGATGAAAATGCTCAAAAAACAGCACAGAATATTCAAAGTAAGGATCCTGAACTTGTAATTGCAAGTAGAGATAAGTTATAAAAAATCTACTGAATGCTGGTTTGAATTAATTCAGCCATTCAAATCAAAGATGAACATAGCAATGGGAGATCATAATATAGTGATACTAGAGGTGGAGCAACTGGTGTTATTAATCAATATTTAAAACCTTTGGATCTAACAAAAACCTACTATTCTTTTGACAAGAATAATGTACATTTTACCATCATAGATCCATACATTGACTATGGTTCTACTTCTGATCAATATCAATTCATTGAAAATGATTTAAAAACTGCTTCCAATAATCTAAAAATAGATTGGATATTTGTTGGAGTCTACACCTATGTATACTTCACCTTCAAAACACCCTGATGATTCAACTATGAAAGATATTTATCATCCACTTTTTGACACGTATGATGTAGATTTGCTATTTAGTAGTGATAATCACAATTATCAGAGAACGTTTCCATTAAAATATAATAGTAATGCTGATAATTCTAATCCAATTATAATAGACAATAATCAAGATTATTATAATAATAATCTAGATAATACAGGAGCTATTTATCTGATAACAGGACCTGCAGAAAGATCTCATTATGCAATAGAAGGACAAACACCTTTTGTTGCAAAACAGGATAATAAACATTTTGGATTTCTAAATATTGGTATTAATGGCGATACTTTGGAAGTAACATTCTATGCGAATAAACCTCAACCAAATTATAACTATATGGATGCTCAAAATAAGATAATAGATCAATTTACAATTTCAAAAATTGATTAACCTGATAACAATGTTTTTTCACCATTCCCAAAGAACATTTGTTACCAACGAAATATTTTATGATGATAAATTTTTTTCTCTATTATCAATAAAGGTTAAAATAAAATAAAAAGAACTGTTGATTTGTATGTTTAGAACTATAATAAATCCAATTAAATGACAATGGAATTCAATCAAAACCTATTATTTTAATAATTCAATACTCAATGTTTAAATTATTTAATTATATTATAATGCTATGAAGACAAGTAGTATTATTCTTCTACTGGCTTTGCCTTTACTAATTGGAACTCTTTTTGTTATCCCATCCTTACAAATTGTGATTGCTCAGATAGGTGCTTTAGACCAAATGATTAGCCAAATGAGATCTACTCATTCTCAAATTACAAATGATATTGCTAATATTAAAAAATTGTTAGACTCAAATAATACCCAAGAAGCCCTTGCTTTACTTGACGGTATGGATATTAAAATAGGTCATATGAGCGATATGTTTAATGATCTAGTATGGGAAGCGTCCAATAAAGGACATTAATTAAATAATAAATACATTTTTATTTGTTCTATTTTAATTTTTTAAACTAAAAGAAGAAATTAGTAATCAAGTTATTTTTGGAATTTTATATTATTTGTTCTCTGTTTGTTCCTTCAAGAATCCAAGTACTACCATTATCTATACTTTTGTAGACGCTAGAAGCAATATCATTGTCCGATAGTTGTTGACTTACTATAGTATAGATTTCGCCATTCTGTCCTAACGTAAATTTCCATGCTGCTTTAGCATTTGTAATTTGGCCATCTGTCTTTGTCCAATTTTTAACTGTTTCATCAGATTTTATTATATATCCATTTTGACTAGTATTACTACCATCTTTTGAATTTGGCATCATATATGCAAAAAGTTCATTATTTTGATTAAATCCTAAACCTGTAACAACAGAATTTCCTATCAGTTCAGATTCAATCTTATTCCAATTATTACCTTTGTCATTACTGTAATAAAGTCCGGAACCTGTTCCAATATAAACACCATTTGAATCTAATGGGTCTGCAGCAATTGATACTATCTGTGATAGAATTGAGGTCATACTAGACCATGTTTTACCTTCATCTTGAGTAACAAACAGAGCATATCCGCCTCCTGGAGAACCATACAGAATTTTATTATTGATAGGACTGATTGACATGGCATGAAAATCAATTGGATTATCTGTAACTGATGAAATATCTTGCCATGTATTGCCGCTATCTGTACTCATTCTAAATCCTAGGTTTCCGCCAGTAGGAGGATGTCCACTTGAATACATTACTCCATATTTAGATGGATTAATAACAAAACCCATTAAATCATTCTTGTCATTTCCAACTTTAACCCATGAAGAATTTCCTTTTTTGTTATACAGACCATTATGTGTTGCGAGATAAATAGAATTTTTATCATTATTACTACCTTCAGCATTAAATAAGCCTACACCATGAACATCATGCCAGTCACCTAAAAGATTTGATTTATTTATGGATGATGATGCTTCATCTACATTAGCATTTGATGAAATAAAATAAGGATAACTAATTGCAATTCCTACAATTGCTATTAAAGCTGTAATACCTAATACAAGATATTTGTTGTTAGATTTGGATTTTTTATTATTAATTTCAACCTTTTTATCATTATTTTTATTATTCATTTTTCTTTTTTTATTGGACAATTACATTATTCACCATTTTATTCATTACACGAATTTTGTGATATTAAGATACTATAGTTTACAAATGTAAAATTTGAAGTAAATTCTTTTGAATAATTATTTTTTCTTTGTTAAAGTTCTATTTTTTATTCTTTTATAAATTATAATACCTATTAGAATTATTGCTATTGCTAATGATAAGTATTTTATTATATCCATAATGGTATTTTCTGATTGAGTTGAATTTTTCAGTTGATTATAATTTTTGTAACTGGCAGTTGTTTTTATCTAAAGTGGAAGATGATGAAGGAATAGTATCAGAGTCTACCGATTTTATAATAGAAATTGATAACGGTTGTAATATGGATGTAGTTAAATTATCTTTATTAAATGCATCAGCAATAATCATTAGAGTATTATTTTCTGACTTTAATTTATTGTCTTTTATCATATTGAGTTGTAATAATGAATCTGCTTTATCATTTTGAATTAGGTTGATTCTTTGAGGAGTAAATTTATATGGTATTCCTTCTGGTCCACTATCGGTCATTCCAGAAATAGACAAAGCTATATTACTTGATGATAAATTTTCTTGGATAAAAGTGGTAAAATTATTTCTTATTACTGATACATTCGTTTGATACGAAGTATTATTATTATCAAAAATGATAGGCTTATTCTTTAAACTTTCATTAGCTACTGACAACTGGAATGGAATTTGTTTTGTAATATCAAGATATCCTATTTTATTTGAAGCCCATTCAGTGAACCATACTTTTGTATTATTATTTGATAGTGATAGAAAGACGGTGGTAGCAAGGAGAGCTATAGATAGTTCGTATTCTGTCATTGTTTTAGTATCTAGTGAAAATTTTGCGATTCTATTTCCACCAAGTTCTGTAAAATAAATATTTCCATCTTTATCAGAAACAATTTGAATAGGAAGGGTATTTGGAAAAGTTATAGAAGGTGAAGTCCAATAGGAAGTATAATTTTGAATTTCTTCGTTTAATATATTTTGGTTATTTACTGATATATCTATTATTCTACTAGACCCATGGTCTGAAACGAATAAGGTATTTGTTCTATTATTATTATTATTATTATTATTATTATTCTTTACAACTGATAAACCAAATGGTGAAAAAATATCTGGATGAACTAATTTAATCCTAGGCATTCCATTTAATTCAATTCCAGAGATTACCATGGAAGGGTAAAGACGTAATATTTCATTTGAATAAGACAATGAACTCCATAAGAAACCTTCATTATCAAAAGTTAGCAAAGTAGGTCCAGTAGAATGACCGGTAGGATATTCCAGAATATTATTTGATTCAATATCAAAAATACCAATATTATTACCAATTAATTCTGCAAACCAAATACTTTTGTTATCAGGAGATAATGTTATTCCCCTTATGCCAGAATTATTTTTTGGAATATTATAGAGCTCTATTTGTTCATCTCTTAGATTCAATTTTCCTAAAGAATTAGTTCTCCCATCGCTAAACCATATCAAATTTCTTGATTTATCATATATTATTTATCCACCTGCTAAGTTTGTAATTGCATTATCTACATTTGTTTTTTTAAAAATTGGATATTTTTTAAATGTATTGTTAAATGGATTGAACTTAATAATGGAATAGTTATATTAATAGTGTATAATAACTTATTTATCCATGGTATTAAAATCAATTTATTTTTATGGTTTAATAAGTGCTGGTATTATATTTATTGTTATTGGAATTGTATCAATTTATTATAATAATTCTTCAGTAAAAGTAGATGTAGATGGTACTATTAAACCAAATTCAGTAGATGTCCTATCTCCAGATATGAAAATTGGAGATACCGCATTTATAGCAGTTTCTGGGTCTCTTTTTAATATGTCCATAACATATCCAAATAAAACTATTACTATTTTAACAGAATCTTCTTCGGATTATTCTTTTAATATAACAGCAGAACAAGATGGAGAATATTTTATAGAGATAAACAATATCGGCAATTCTGATGTAATAATCACTGGATATGCATTTACTAAAGGAAACAATATTGCTATTATTGGTCAAGCAATGCTTTTGATTACTGGTATAGTCATAGTTGCTCTTGGTCTTAGGACAAGAAAATGAGTAAAATTCTTTGGAACAATGGCAGATATAATTTAAACTGAATTAATCTAAGTTTATGTATATAAATACTAAACTATTATTCAATAATATGTGTTATTTAAGTTTATTTTTATAGATTCTATAATTAATATTAAAATACCAAACAACACTTGGAGAACATATAAAACAATTTCTGTGAATGAATTCTGCTTAAA
>DATFCH010000474.1:0-2126 GCA_035253345.1 Nitrososphaeraceae archaeon | reverse complement strand
CGTAGACTTAGGCCAAGAAAATACAAATACAAAGAATACATAATTACAATAGTGGATGTCCTCTTTCTCTCAAATGTTATAACCATAACATGAGAAAGAGATATTCACAGCTAAATCTATTTCCTTAAATTAACAGCACCTTCTACATTCATGTTTGAATGCTGATTTGTTCTAGACGATATAATTGCACTATCATTAGTAACATCACCACTTGCTACACCTTCCGTCATAGACAAAATCTGATTAGAAATTTCTTTTCCAGATATTTCATGATTGTTAAAGGAAGTATCAATAATAAGTATAATTGTTAGCAAATATATTTGCAATAGAGATCAATGATCCTTGTTTACTCTATTCACAGAATAGCTGGATTATAAAAAGTACGTAAACTTAATCTTTATCGAAGTATACAAATTTATATTTTATTTATATTAAATTAAGGTATTTACAAAGCATAATTCATATTAAATATAAAAATAAATAAGATAGTTATTGTTAAAATAGGTATTATTGAGCTTATTACTGAAAAAATATATCAAAAGCGTTAGTTTGATGAATAAACAAACTGCAAATGAATATCGTACACGGTTAACCAATTTTGAAAAGTTTATTTTAAAAAATTATAATATTGATCTTGATAGTTTAGTTCAACAATGTAAGGAAAACAAATTTGATGTTTATGACGTCTTATCTGATTATTCTACATATCTAAAAGAAGAATTAAAACTTCATACTACAACACTTAAGCAGCGTATTGTAACTGCAAAGAATTTCCTAGAAACCCAAGATATAGATATTTCAGACAGAAAATTTAAACTAAAAATACGACTTCCAAAAAATATTAAAAGAGAAAAACACGCACTTGATAAAAATGACGTTGTTAAAATTTTAAATGGAATTTCAGAAATAAGATTGAAAACCTATGTAATGCTTCTTGCTAGTACTGCCGTAAGAGCAGTAGAAGGATTATCAATTAGAAATATGGATTTAGATTTAGAATCAAATCCAGCAAAAATTATATTAAAAGGTGAATTTACCAAGACAAAGACAGATAGGTCTGTTTTCATCACACAAGAACTTAAAGAACAATTGATAAAGTGGTTAGACTTCAAATATCGTAAGAGAAGGATTTGCTTTAAAGAAGATGGTAAATCAAAGACAGAATATAGAACACCTGTTAAAAACGAAGATGATTTAGTTTTTTCAATACGTAAACCTTATAAAAATACCAATGTGTTAAAGGAAACTTACTTAAAGAGAACCCAAGCCCAAAATAATTACTGTAACATGCTCCCATTATTCAATAAGACTTTAGATAGAATAGGAAGGGGAAAGAGAGAATATGGAAATGAAAAAAGACGTGAAATAACATTTCATTCTTTTAGGTCTTTTGTAAAATCTACAATATCAGATTTAGGACATAGTGACTATTCAGAATGGTTCATAGGTCATGCCGGTTCAACATACTGGCGTAAAAAGGATAAAGAAAAGGCGGAAATATTTCAGAAGTTGGAACCATATCTTACAATATTAGATATAACAGAATTAGAAAGAAAAGGAGCTGATATGCAAACTAGAATCGAAGAATTAGAGCAAGTTAACCAGGTTTATAGAACTAGAGAAAAGGAACGAGAGGAAAAAGAAAGGAAACAAAATGAATGGTTAATTAAAATGGAAAAAAGGTTTAACGAACTAACTGCAAAATTCGATATGCCAAGAGATAGTAAAACAGGACGTCTAAAGAGGTTAAAGAATCAAAAATAATTTTACTAGATTAATACCTCTGGAGAATATGTGAGAACGAGAGGGTATATGGTTGCAAAGAATTCTCCGGAAGACAATGCCTATAGGTCTGATTGTTGTTCTCTGGACATCCAAAGGAGATCTCTATTGGTTATAAGACTTGAGGTAGTTTCTGTCATAGTGACCAATTTTTTGTGTTGTTCCAACAATAAGGCCATAATTAGGGATTGTGTAGAATAACTTTTACCTTTTGCCATAGTCTGAAAAAAGACGGTGAATCTAATTGCAATTTTCCAAATCCAGACTATGACTTTATTATGACATATTGATTTCGAATTAAACTGTAAACAATATTCATATATTTATCAATAGTCAAAATTCTC
>DATFCH010000473.1:0-5080 GCA_035253345.1 Nitrososphaeraceae archaeon | reverse complement strand
ATTCTAACTTTATTTTTTTTCAAATTTCTGATATCAATAAATATGAATCTATTTTAGCCCAATTAAAAAAAGATAAGATATCAGTTAAAGCAATAGGAAGGATAAAAGGCAGAAAAGGAGGCCATATTAGAGTAACTGTTGGTACCAAATCGATGAATAATAAATTTCTAAGTTCTTTATCTAAAGTATTATAATAATGTATCAAAAGATAAAGGATAATAATAATAATAATTTAATTTTTACGACGAAAAAATATGATAATATTGGCTGTATTATTTTTGATATTGATGGAGTTTTAATTGATGTAAGAAAATCTTATAATGAAGCAATAAAAAATACTGTTCAATTTGTTGTTGGAAGTATAATCAAAAAAGACAATTTAAAAGAACTAGTCACAGATAAAGTAATTTTGAAATTTAGACAGACTGGTGGTTTTAACAATGACGCCGATACAAGTTATGCAATTAGCTTGGCATTATTATCCTATCCAGAACTTGATAAATCTAATTTTGAAAATTTTTTGATCGAGGTAGCAGAGCATGGAGATGAAACAGGAATATACTCGATTGAAAAATATATTAAAAAATTACTATCAAACAAAATCCCTTCTTTTTCTAATAATTCAATTAAAATTCAGGATGTTATAGATTATTTGAACTATCCAGGGAAGGTCGGAGACAGTATAATCTCTACAGTATTTGATGAATTTTTTTATGGACAAGAATTATTTTCAAAAAAACACAGAATTAAACCAGAATATTATTTTGGAAAACCTTTAATTGAAAATGACAGAATAGTGATTACAGATAATACAATTAGAAAGATAAAAGAAAGATGTAATGGGAAGATTGCCATGGTTTCAGGAAGAAGCAAGATCGCAGCAGCCTATGCATTAGATAAAAAATTTTACCTTCTGGATGAGAAAGATAGTAGTGTATTTCTTGAAGATGAAGATAGAAAATATGCCAAACCAAATCCATATGGATTAAAAAAAGCGATTAATAAAATCAATATAGAAAATGATGACGATATTCTCTACTGCGGAGATTCTATTGAAGATTTAATAATGTGTAGGAGAGCAGAAGAAGAATTAAATCAAAAAAACCTTAGCAAAACAAGAAGAGTTAATATTATTTTTTGTGGAATATATGGCTGTAGTAATAATCCAAATGAGCTAATCAATAATTTTATCGAGAAAAAAGCAGATATAATAATTAAAAGTGTAAATAATTTACCACATATATTAAATAAAGTATCTATATGAATATTTTTAGTTGAAGTCGGAACCTCTTAACTTGGACAAATCACAAGAGAGAATATCGATTAAAGAAAGATTTACAAAAGAAACCAATGTAAGAGTGAGTATCAATATTGATGGTTCTGGAAAGGTTGAAATAAAAACTGGAATTCCATTTATAGATCACTTAATTTCAGCATTTGGGAAACATAGTATGGTAGATATTCATTTAGAGGCAAAATCAAATGACAATATTTCACATCATTTAATTGAAGACGTTGCTATAACTCTCTCTCAGACACTAAATGAAGCTCTATCAAATAGAGCACAAATTAAAAGATATGGATATGCGATAATTCCGATGGATGAAGTATTGGCAATCTCAGCAATCGATCTAATCAAACGGCAGTTTCATAAAGTAAATTTGGGATTAACCAGAGAAAAAATAGAAGATATTGCGAGAGAGGACTTGGAACATTTTATGGAAAGTCTATTACAAAATCTTAATGCATGCACCCATATTAACATACAATACGGGGAAAATGACCACCATAAAATAGAAGCAGCTATAAAATCATTTGCAATATCATTTAGGATGGCTTCAAGTATAGATATCCAAAGAGATGGTATTCCAAGTACAAAAGGAGTAATGTAATAATATTGAATGAAATTGCAATTTTTGATTATGGCGCAGGTAATCTTTATAGTTTAAAATGTGCTTTAGAAAGAAATGGAGCAAAAAAAGTTTCGATAATTAAATCATTTAAAAATATTAATAGATATGATGGATTAATTCTTCCTGGAGTAGGTAATTTTGATCCGGCGATTAAATCAATTGAACCATACAGAAACAATTTGAATAATTTGATTGAAAAAGATTTTCCCATATTAGGCATTTGTTTAGGAATGGAAATGTTATTTGATGATAGTGAAGAGGGAAAATTAGAAGGTTTAAAAATTTTAAATGGAAAAGTAATTATGCTTCCACGAAAAAAAGTAAAAATTCCACACATGGGATGGAACAATATAGAAATTGCAGATAAAAAATGTAAAATTCTTCACGGATTGAAAGACGGTTGTTGGCTCTATTTTGTTCATTCATATCATATTGTCCCAAAAGATAAAAAAGTAATAGTTGCTAATTCCACATATGGAGGCAATATACCAGTAGTTGTTGAGAAAAACAATCTTTTTGGAACTCAATTTCATCCTGAGAAATCGGGTATAAATGGAGCAAAAATAATAAAGAATTTCTTGAGAGTGTGTGATGGTAAAAATTGAATATAATACCTGCTATTGATATACTTGAAGGTCAAGTAGTAAGACTAGTCAAAGGAGAACTTCAAAATAAAATTGTTTATAGTGATAACCCTATAGAAATAGCACAAAAATTTGAAACACAAGGTGCAGATATAATCCATGTGGTGGATCTTGATGCTGCCTTGACTACTGGTTGGAATAATAATCAAAATAACACGGAAATAATTCTAAAAATAATAGATACAATACAAATTCCAGTTCAGGTAGCAGGTGGAATAAGATCCATTGATTCTCTCAATAAGATGTTTGAAAAAAAAGCCCAAAAAATTGTTATAGGAACATTAGCATATAAACAACCACAGGTATTACAACAATTACCAAAGGAGAAAGTAGAAAATATAGTAATTTCAATAGATCAGATTAAAGGGATTGTCATGATTAACGGATGGAGACAGCCATCTGGATTTAAGGTAAATGAAGCTATAAAATTTTTTATGGCTAAAGGAATTAAAGAATTTTTGCTCACAACGGTTGACAGAGATGGAACTTTAAATGGCCCCGATCTAGATACTCTTTCCTATGCTTCAAACGTAAGTGGAGCAAAAATAATCGCTAGTGGCGGAATATCTAGTATAGAAGACATAATTAGAGTTAAGAATATTGGTTGTTCTGCTGTTATATTAGGCAAGTCTATTTATGACGGAAAAATAGATGTTAAAAAGGCAATATCAGTAGTATAAAAATGACACTAGCAAAAAGAATTATTCCATGTCTTGACGTAAATAATGGTAGAGTAGTTAAGGGTATTAACTTTAAAGAGGTAAAAGATGCGGGGGATCCAGTTGAATTTGCAAAAAAATACAGTAACCAAGGAGCAGATGAACTCGTTTTCCTTGATATAACCGCTTCAGAGCAAAAACGAGATATTATTAAAAATGTAGTGCGCAATGTTGCTAAAGTTATAGATATTCCTTTTACTGTAGGTGGGGGAATCAAAAAGTTAGAAGATGCCAGAGATATTTTGCTAAGTGGGGCAGATAAAGTTTCAATTAATACATCTGCTGTAAAAAATCCAAAATTAATTACAGAATTAATGTCTATCTTTGGGAAACAATGTATAGTAGTTGCAATAGATGTTAAAAAAAATTATTCTTTTGTTGATCATAAAAAAATTTTAAAAGATAACAAGATGAATAAAAGTAAACAAAATAATGCATATTGGTTTGAAGTCATGATATATGGAGGAAAAGAAAGAACTGGTATTGATGCAATAGAGTGGGCTAAGAAGGTGGAACAACTTGGAGCAGGTGAGATTCTTTTAACGAGTATTGATGCTGATGGAACTGAAGAAGGATATGACTTGGAATTGAATAAAGCTATTTGCAGAGAAGTAAGCATACCAGTAATAGCTTCTGGTGGATGTGGTAAACCAATACATATGGCTGAAGTTTTTCAAAAAACAAATGTAGATGCAGCTTTAGCAGCATCTATATTTCATTATGAAAAGTCAACTATTAAAAAAGTAAAACAGTTTTTAAAAGGTAATAACATACATGTAAGAATATAATGACAATTTTACCTCAAAGTATTCATCTACTATCAGATTAAATTATTCAAAAGTATAATAAAATCAGCCCTACTTGAAACATATTATTTATTTATTTAAACCTTGTAAATGACCTTCCTGTTCTAACTTGTCAGCATGAGCAGCAATATATCTCCAAACAATATCTGCTTTATCAGATTGAAAGTCCCAAGGTGCTAGTAACACTAGATCATTTTCCCTTATCCACATTCGTCTTTTGATTTTCCCTCGAATACGACATGTACGCACTTTGCCATCAGTACATTTAACAATAACATTATCTCCTCCTACTAACTTGATGACTCTACCAAACATTTCTCCTTCATGAGGCATAACAAGTTCTTTTAATTCAGCCTCATTCAATACTTTTCTTTTACCTAAAGCTAATCCTTCCTTGATTTATATTAAAATAAAGGAATTTAAAAATGTATTGTCTGAAGAAAGAATAAGTATTAAAAATATAAGTAAATTTTAGTTTAAAGATAAGATAAATAAGGTTATGTTACTTTTTGGAATAAAAATAATAATAAAAGTATAAGAAAAATAATTGAATAAAATAGATGAGAAAAATTCTTTAGTAATAAATTTAAAACTAAATAATATAATATGCATAAACTAAAATCAGATATAAAAATCAAATAGAATGGAATTTATAATAATTAAGAAAAAAGAGATGTAACCCAAACTATCTTAGTTATTTTTCTAAGGAAATCATATATTCTATTTATAAAACTATAAAATTTATAAAATACAAATGTTAATTTAGTATTTTATATTTAGTTTATTAAATTGAAGAATACCTTCTATTCAGATGATGAAAGAAAAACCATTCTAGAAAGTTTTACAAGAGAACTATATTATAGGGATAAAGATGCTATTATGAATAATAAAGATAATATTTTTACAATTAGAGAAATTTGGGAAAAAGTATTATATTCATATGACTATTCACATGTCGAAAGGCTCATAAAAGAAATTAGTAAAGAAGAAAAACAACA
>DATFCH010000472.1:0-2455 GCA_035253345.1 Nitrososphaeraceae archaeon | reverse complement strand
ATTTGAATTAATAGTATATTATTATTTCAGTTAAATCCCTTTATTAATTTAAAACTAAATTTTTTACTATTTTTTTCTTTTGGTAATTAAGTTTCTAACAATAAAACCTAAATACTATTTAGTTCATAACAACAGTAGCTCTTATTTTAGAACCGCTGTTGGTTTTACTCACGCCCGATGGGCCCGTAATTTTCTCGGGTTCATCCACTTACGAGGATCAACTTTTAACCTTGCAATAAAATGAATTGCTGAAAATATTAGACTTTTTGTTTTTATCATCGTCTCAACTTTGATATGAAAATGTATAATATAGCTATTATTTCAAATCTTCCCATTATCATATTAAAAGATAATATCATCTTTGATATGGAATCCAAATCCATAGTTGTTATTCCTGCTGATAAACCAGTATTAGAAATAGTAGAAGCTGTTTCAAATACTGTATCAATAAAATTATGATTATTCTTGTCTAAGAAATAAATGCATAATGCTGTTATAACCGTAAACAAAATAAAAAGAACAACAACAAATAATGCTTCCCTAAAAGCTTTATCAGAAAGAATATAGACTTTTTGCTTATCTATAGGAACGGTAGATTTTATTTGTTTATTATTACTTTTTTCTATATATTTTCCTTGATTATATATTTTGAAAGATTGTTGAATTCTTTTACGAAATTGTATTGCAGTTGCGGAAATAATTGGAGGCAAATTAGAATAATTTTTTTCATTAAAGGTAGATGCATATTTTTTTTTATTAATTAATTTTTGGAAAATGAGTAATAGTCTAGCTATTTTTATTCCTCCAGCCGTAGAGAATGCAGTTCCTCCTATTAGCATAACAATAATTAATAATAATTTTCCATAGAATGATAGTTGTGACAAATCAGAAAATTGAAAGCCTGTAGTTGTTGAAGCGCTAATTACATGAAACATAGAATGAATCCAATCTTTTTTTTCTGAATACGATGATTCAATATATATAAATAAAAATATAAAGAAAGTTAGAAGTATTATAAATACTAGTACTTCCTTAAGTTCTCTTGTTGCTTCAACATTTTTACTAAAAATACCAAAATGAAATGCAAAAGGTAATGCTGCAATTATCATTCCTCCCATAATTATAATCAACGGAATAGGATTTTCTACATTTAGACTAGTAGCTGTAGGTACAAATCCACCAGTAGCGAGCGTTGCCAAGCCTAATGATATTGAATCAAGTATATTTATATGCCCAAAAGAGAATAACAATAAAGAAATAATTGCTGTATATATTGTAAAGATAATACATATAGTAGAAAGTAATTGTTTAAATCGTAATACACCGCTACCTAAAACACTTTTCATTCCTGCTAATTTTGTTTCTGGGTAATACAAAGCTACAATTAGATAAATAAAACTCAAACCACCGACCCATTCAGTGTACGACCGATAAAATGAAAAACTATCAGCTAAATTTTCAGGATGTATTATTGTAGAAATACCTGTCGTTGTAAAACCAGATGCACTCTCTAAAAAAGAACTTGAAAAAAGAGAAAATAAATCAATCCCATTCCAAAATGGATTGACATACATATAAGGTAGGCTACCAAATAAACTCAATAAGAAAAAGCTTAACACAACAACAATGGAAGATTGTTTTAGATTAAGCGGACTCTTTTCTCCCAATGTATTCATGATGTAGCCTGTTAGAAACATTCCTACAAATGCAAAGTAAATGCCTACAGACGACTTCCATTCTCCTAAAATTGTGCCAAGCAAGGCAGGTATAATCATCAATAACCCAGAAAATTGCATTATAATGGACACATTTGCAAAAATGGGTTTGTAATGTTCCCTTATTACCTTTCTGTAATTTCTAAAAGTTTTTTCAACAACTGCCATACGAATTATTTCTGCAAGATATTCTTGTGTTACTGTACCAATAATTTGTTCTTTATTTGTAACGTCAGTAACAGGAAGATGTTTGATTTTGTGAGCACGCATTATTTGAATAGCTTCTTTTACGGTAGCAGAACTTGGCAGTGTAATTATTGGAGAGGTCAGAATAGACTTGAGAAATACTAAATCTGAATCTTCTCCTTTCATAACTACCTTTTCTAAGATATCCGTATCCGTTACTATTCCAATGTATTTTCCATCATTTGATGTTACAAGTATTATCTCGACATTTTTGGGCTGCAATTTTTTAACTGCTTCAGCAACAGTAGAATTCTCATAAGCAGTTACAAATTGAGAATGAATATAGGATGACAGTGGGCGTTCTAATGGTTCAACCATTAACAATCATCGTTTTATAATAAATGTTTTATTTTGTTAATCTATTAAAGATTTATTGATAATGTAAAGTGAATATAAAATTTTACCTAATCAATCATCGTTTTATAATAAATGTTTTATTTTGTTAATCTATTAAAGATTTATTGATAATGTAAAGTGAATATAAAATTTTACCT
>DATFCH010000471.1:0-6827 GCA_035253345.1 Nitrososphaeraceae archaeon | reverse complement strand
AGATGATTCTAATGATAATACCCATTTCCTTATTAATGACTTTATAGAAAAAAATCCTCAATTAAATATTAGACTCTTTCATCATGATGAAAGAAGAGGTGCTTCTGCAGCTTGGAATGAAATCTTTAAGGAAGTATCAAGTGAATATTTAGTTCTTTATGATGCAGATATATTATTAACCGAAAATACTACCTATAATCTCTTAAATGCATTTAATCAAGGAGTTGGATTATGCGCTTCAAATCCGCAACCTGTTGCATATCAGTCAATTTATGGCAGAGCTGCGAAATTTATATCAAACTGGTTAGCAAATATTAGAAAATATGGCTTAACTCAATTTACTGTAATGGGTAGAGCATTAGCTATCAGATCGAACTTGGCCAAACAAATAACGATTTCGGAAAATATTATTGCAATAGATTATTTTCTTCAGTTAAAAGTCATGGAATTAGATAAACAAGTAACATATGTTAATAATGCTATTATATATTTTAAAGCCCCAGAAAGTTTAAATGATTTTTTATCACAAGTTATTAGAGCAAATTCTGGTCATAGGCAACTTGCTTCTCATAGAACAATAAAATTACCAATAATTTCTAATCTTAAAATTACACTTAAATCTTTTATCTCTGATCCAGCAGGAGGATTGGCCACAGTCTATTGTTATTGTTTTATTCCTTATTACAAGATTAGAAATCGCCAGAAAATAACCTCAAAATGGGAAATAGCTGAGAGTACTAAATTTTAAATATTTTTAGCTATTTTCTGCCAAATCAGAAATAATATATACCAATATTATTTTTCTTAAAATATTATGAGCAAACCGATGGATCTTGGTAGTCTAAAAGTTGGATCTTACATTGTTATCGATAATGAACCTTGTCGAATTGTATCTTATGATCATAGTAAGCCTGGTAAACACGGTTCAGCCAAAGCACGTGTTTCTGCAATAGGTGTATTTGATGGATCAAAACATGGTTTAGTTTCACCTGTTTCTGCTAATGTCGAAGTCCCACTTATTGATAAGAGAAGCGGACAAATAGTCTCAATATCTGGACAATCCTTGCAAATTATGGATCTTGAAACTTTTGAAGTGTTTGAAACATCTTCGGTAGAAGAAGAAATACGAGATAAAATTATTCAAGGTAAAGAAATTGAGTATTGGAAAGTGTTAGATAGGATAAAAATAGTTAGGGTTAAAGGTGGATAACTTTTAGTTTTTAAAAAAGGAAACACATAAAAATCTAGTTTCCTTTTTATGATTATGGAAAATAAGCGAACAATTCCAGTTTGTTTTAAACCAGATGAAATAAAATTACTTGAAAAATTTGCAAAAAATTGTGGAATGACAAATAATAGTCAGGCTATTGAGAAACTTGCCTCAGATCTTTAAATATTAAATCTTAACTAATTTTTTTGTTTATTTTACATCAAATCATTTTGGATTTTTCAGTAGAGCACAATATTTTAAATTAATATACAGCCATGTCTAGACTAAAAGATAGTAGTATACAACCAGTACTTTATGAATACTAGATTGAGAAAAATAGGAAAAGAGAGTTCATTGTAGGTATATAAAAATCCTATTATTTTTGAAAAAAAACCTTCGAGATTCTTTGTTTTTATATCTAAAATGCAATGAAAATAAATTTAATATGATATTTTTTACCTGGAATTATATGCTAAACAAGAGCCTTATTTAGCCTCCTTTTTGCTTGTTGTTGCGCTTCTAGATATTCTCCATAAGGTGACGGTGAGGATTGCTCAGAAGTGGATGTAAAAAAAGGAAAAGTAATGAAATGAAAGGTATTTTATTATTAACTTTTCTTTTGTCTCCTTGATTATTCATTGTGATTTCAAATTTAACTTTTCAATGTAAAAATTCATCTTAAATATAAACAGAACAATAGATTGTAAATTTTTTCTGACTAACTAACTACTAGCATTCTACAACAACCGTCACTGTAATTATTATGAATGTTGAAATTCATAAAATTGCCAAGAGATACAAAATGAGGCTATCTAATTAAAATTTTCTACCCTGCCTTTCTTGTTGTTTAATTATAAATGAATAAATTTTTGCCGATAGTTCTAGGCGTATCTTGCAATATGATTTATTTTGAATTAAATATAAATTTATCGATTTTCGAGGTAAAATATCGACGACCATACGTCGATAAGCTCAAGAAATGTGTAAAATACTGACGACCATACGTCGACAAGATAGAATGTTTTCATCTTTTCGTTGGGCGATTTGACATCAAACTAAATCTCTCTAATTAGGTTGAAATGTAATAGAAGAAAAAACATTCTAGCTTCTAAGTCTAGTCTTTCCTTCCTCTATGATATTAGAAAATAGAAGAAAATCCCGCAATAATAATAGTGTGTATTTTATTAGCCCTTATATTGAATGTTTCAGAAATTAGTCGCAAAGGTTCAGGGATAAATTTTCTTGTTCCACCTCTCTTTCTCTCTGGATAGTTGTAACCACATCTTCAATTTGTATTATGAAAACCTATGAATAGCTGAAGGTCCTTTAGCCATCCTTAACAAATAACCAAGTTTCCCTGCAATATAAATAAAAGATTCATCGATTATAAAAAAAAGAATCTCTCATTAAGAAGTTATTGACTAATTACTAAATCCCATTTCATATAAACATATAGCATTGGTTTTCATCTTCAAAAATTGTTAACGCGTTGGAAGTATTTCAAATATTGAGACTAAGAAAATACAAATACACAGAATACATAACTACAATAGTGCATGTTCTTTTTCTGACGAATCTTAGTATCATACAAATTAGAATAGGACATTTACAGCTATAATTTTATCGTTAACTTAACAGCGTCAAATATTCTACCGAAACGATATCATAAAATAGGAAAATTATTTATACTTATATTCCAATAACTAAACAGAATTTTGAAATGACCAATTCTTAATTTTTTGCCATGTATGGATACTAACATAGTCTAAAATTGTTCAAACTATAATTTGTTTTAAATCTTTAAACATGAATAAAGAATAAATTTTATACTCAAATTTTAAAAACTGCCTTAATTAATAAATTATGCTCTCTTTTCTTTATATATTTCTGAATGTTTCAATTCAATAATTTAATATTTTAGCTAAATGATTTAGCAATTCTTACCTATTTGCTTCTTTACGGATTACTTTTTTTTATATTGGTGGTTTCTCTTTATATGATCTCTCATTTGTTCCATTCCAGAGAAATTTTGATTACATTTATTACAAAAATAAGATCTACCACTTCCATGAATGACTTGTTCATGCTGCATTGATTCTTCGATTTTTCTAAATTTTTTATTACAAAGAGAACATTGATATTTCTTAAATAAATTAAACAAACTATTCATATTTTTCAACACTAGATCGTTTATCTATATTTAAGACCATATTAAATTTAGTTCTTGGAATAAACTAAAAGTTCTACTAAAATTAAATTCTATGCTAGAAAATTGCCTTTTTAAAAAAATTATAACTAATAATCATAAATATGATAATTTTATAAAAGGATTTAATAAAAAACAATGTTTATTATAGAAATCTTATTTACTAAAAAGTTTATTTGTTTAATATAAGATGAACTTATCATTAATAATTGTGATTTCTACTTTACTCTCACTAGTTTGATTTTATCAATTCAAGGTAATTTACTACTACAATAAGGAAAAGTATTCTCGGAATCTTCGAAATCTTTATAATCATTTGGTATATATCTTCCCATATACAGAACAGAAGTTACAACCACTAATCTTGGGGATAATATTTACGTGATTGGTGGACTAAATAAACCAGGCAAGGGATTAGATACAGTAGAATTTTATAATATTAAGAATGAGTCTTGGAAGAAAGTAGGACCTCTACCACAACCTTTGCATCATGCTGCTGCCGCGAGTTTTAATGGCAAAATAAATGTCATTGGGGGATCATATGATGCTGCTTCTGCTGCTAGTAATTGGATTCCAAGCAACAAATTATTCATATATGATTCTATAGTGAACAAATGGAGTGAAGGCAAACCAATGCATACTGCAAGAGGATCAATGACAGCAAATTATATAGATAAAATTTTATATGTTGTAGGAGGAGTGACTTCTTCCTCTAAAATCGTTAATGTAAATGAAGCATATGATCCTTCATCAAATGAATGGAAATCCAAATCGCCAATGCCAACTGCTAGCATCATGCTGTTTCTGTAGTAGTTGATAACCAGTTATTTGTAATAGAAGGGACAACGGAAGGATTGTCTCCTATTGTAAACACCAATACCAATCAAAAATATGATCATAAATAAGATAAATGGATAACACTTCAACCCATGCCTTCAAAAAAAAGTGAAAGTAGTGCAGCATCTATCAACAATACCAAAACTATCAATGTGTTTGGCGGTGAAGATCCAATTAAAAGATTCTACAATAACAACAATGATAATAATGAAAATTATGGATGTTAAAAGTAGTAAGTGGCTATCTCAAAGACCTATACCTCTTTCTCCGTTTATTTTGTCTGCTCTCTATTAATAATAATATCCATATCATTAGAGGAGGACCGCTTGCAGGATTAACAGTCACGAATGTAAGCGAAATTTTTAATATTAAATATTAATTATTTTTTTAAAAATAGTGATATCTAGTAAAAGATGTTATTCACATATAGTTAATGATAAAATATTTAGAGCCTATCCCAAAAATAGATAGGATAATAGCTCCTCATCTTTTTAAAAAAATTAACCAATAAGAACATCAAAATCTTATTAAATGAACAATTAAACGCAACCCAAATGATCTCTGAAATAAATTTAAAAATATATTGCCAGATAAAAACCCGAGAAAACGATAGAGTGTTCCATTATTCCATATTATATAGTAATTGATGGGATCCTCTTTATATAAGAACTGGCTGTCATTAGAAAATGTTACCTAAAGAAAGAGTATAGTTCTGATTCTACTTGTCATAAAAGGTTTCAGGATTGAATCAATTAGGTGTTTTTGATAAAATCGGGACGAAATGTTAAAAATATACAATTATAGAGAATGGAAATCCTACTGAACTATCAATCATTGGGTAGTATATCTATATAATCACCTTTATGGATAGTGATGACGAGATAATAATCCCCCTGAGAGAAGAAAATTAGTTACAAAAAGGGATATCCTAACCGATAAAAATAATTTTCCTTCTCGATTGTAATAACATCTGCTGACACTAATAATGTTACTATTGTATTTTACTCTGCTAATATTATAGTTAACAAAAAACCATTTTTATCAACATCAATATTTAAATTGATGTATAATTAGAAGAATAAACAAAATCTTTCTTAACAAAGCATTCAATTCAAAGATGTAGAACAAGAAATTATCAAAAGGATTACATACTAAATATAAGACCTATAAAAGAAGAAAAAAATACACCAAAAAATATCCAGCAAGAAGAAGATGATTATAGACAACGAATTCTTGGTATAACAGTTTTAGAAAGTTGATTACAAGATATAAGAAACAAGAGAATTACCTTGGTATTGTACAATTATCTTACATTACAATTGTTTGTAGGATAATAATTTTGGGATAGATTCTAAGTTTTCAATTAAGTTTTAATAAAATCAAATAATGATAATATTATAGGATAAAAGGTGCCCAAGTTAGAAAAAATAATATGATATATTAAAAATCAATTTGTCTCTCCTATTTCTGGCATCATAATTGAAATAATTAAATTATCTCTCTCCTTATCAAACAAAATTTTTAAACAAAAATGGTCAAAGTCTTTGAAAATAACCAAAAAAATATATCTTTAGTAATGAGATTAAATTAAATGGTCAAAATATGCTCAAAATGTAAAAATTCTTTTGATGACTCTTCCTATGAAGATCCTGCAGCAGAGAAGTATCAGTCCTGTCCATCTTGTTGGAAAGAATGGACTACATATGCTGTTATGGTTATAAATGAATTACGACTAGATATGTCGCTTCCAGAACATAGAAAAGCACTTAAAAAACAAGAAAAGATATTTTTCGGTTTAGAACAAGGGCAACAAATTGAAAAAAATCCTGACAATCCCTAGTCAAACCATCAATTTTTAATTTTTCAAGATTTAGGAGATTTTGTTATTCGTCAACCAAATTAGCGATTCATTGTTTAATTCTGACAATATAATATTTTTTTCAAATGGAATCATACATAAGGTTTCTAAAAAACAATCCTTTAGTTTTTTTTGTTTATAATAATCAAAAGTTTTTATACAATCAAATATTAAAGGATTAATAATTTTTATTACCGTTTTATTAGTTACAAGGCCTTCTAAATATAATCTGATTAATTGGTTTATTTTGATGTTGTCAAAATCTGCCAATATTTCTAACCATGTTGTTATTATCTCCCCATATTTTTCTAAATCTATATTTGGAAGGGATTTCAAAATCAAATTTATTGTCTCTATTTGGAATTCATCATCTTGTTTAAAGAAATTATCGAGTTTATTTTTAATAATTGGTTTTCTGAGATATGGTTGAAGATTTGCGAGGATCTGGATAATATCCTCAGTAGTGTCGATATTTGCAGTCACAAATTTTGTTGATAAAACCTAATATTTAATTCTTTTTTTGTTTCTATTTCTGATATTAAAAAATTTTTTCTGTTATGTATATTAAATAATAATTAACCCAGAATTTAAAAATCATTATGAAGAATGATGTCGGGTAATTACTCACTAAAAAAATAATTCTCGAGATTTTAGTACATAATTTTAAAATAATATGATAATTATGTATATTAAATAAAATTTATTAGAATTCAAAT
>DATFCH010000470.1:0-5354 GCA_035253345.1 Nitrososphaeraceae archaeon | reverse complement strand
ATTCCTACTACAGAATTCTTTGCACATTATGGCAACATTTACAATATTAAGTCAAATTTTCTGGTAGTTTTTGATAAAAAAGGAAATTACATAGCCAATCCAAATACAGAATTGTTAGGGAAGAACTATTTTGGAAATCAGAACGGAAAGCATGATATAGCTCATAACCTATGAGATACGTCTAGCTGTTATATATCATTTTAGTAGAGAGTCACATATTTAATAATTAAAAATTGAATGATAAAGATTTATTGTATAATTCTTTTCAATATAAAGAATAATCAACCTACTTTTAATATCGAACAATATAATTTCCCATTTTTCAAGATATCTAAATAAAATAGTAAATCATTAAAAGTTCTATTCATGTAATGGTATATTTTAACTTCGTGAAAATGAGATTCATAATCTTATTCTTCACGTATGAATAAATAGTAGAGTATTTCTCAAATTTGTGTTTGTATAGTTTAGCTTTGGCTATTACAATCACCATTGCGCTCAATTTCTATGAGCTACAAAATGTTAAATTTTTTGGTTTTATTAATCAAGGACAGATTGAAGCAGATCTAATAGATTTTGAAGAGAAAATGGGATCCTTTTCTGCAGATCCTCATGAGGTTTATCCCTAATTATGGGCTCTACATTCATGTTAGGTCCATTGGCAGAGAATGTAAGTGTTGCTTGTTGAGAATTAAATGAATTACTATAGACCAAACCACTGGATGCAAACACCCCGTTATTCATGAGATTGGTAATCTCTGTGGTAGTGAGGGCTCTATTCCATACACCAACTTCATCTAGTTGCCCAATGAAAAAGTCTTCTGTCAAGGACTGGGAATTTTCTGCTATCCTCAGGGGTTGGCTTCCAGTATTATCAGGATTGGATGTGGTAGATAGTGTTGATCTTTGTACCCCATCAACAAACAATCTAACAATATTATTGGAATTATCAAATGTTACCACTCCGTGGTGCCATTGACCATCAAGGTAATTATTTGTCAAGGTGATATACCTATTTGAACCACCTGTAGTCTCAAATCCTGCCTGCAATCTTTTTAAAGAGTCAAACCATATTCCATAGTTCTGGTTTCCACCTGCGCTTTCTAATCCAAGACCTCCCTTGTTTACCATAATTCCTTCATCAAGGAAGCCACCTGTTGTCTTAAACCATGTAGCAACTGTAAAAGATGATAGACGAAGGCTGGCGGCATCAGGAACATCTACTCTATTTGAGCCAGTTGCAGTAAAGAATGGTTCATAATGATAGCCAGTACCTGAAGGTGGTGGACAACCTTCATCTACCTGCTTATCATCGTCATTGTCTATTCCATCACCACATATTTCTACTGGTGGGGGTGGAGAGACAGCTTGTTTAGTAATAGTAAACTGATCTATTATATCGCCATCATTTTGTATGAATTTCCCAGTGAGTTGAAGATTATTATTGTTATTATTGTTTACAACATCTATATTTAAAATCCCGAATTCACTATCACTTTGAAATGCATTATAATTTACACTCCCGGTTAAATCACGTAAACTTCTCCCACCCGCTCCAGATTGGACAAATACTTGTCCATTTGGATTAACATAATTATTTTGATTAGTACTAGTAATAGTAGGGCTAACAGGTGTTGAAGAATCATATTGAATGGGGAAGGTTCTCACATAATTATGTGCATGACCATATAAAACTAGATCTACCCCAAATTGATCAAAAAGAGGGTGATATATATTTCTAAAATCATCTTCATCATCACAAGAATCTGAAGAACATGGAACATCATATAGAGGTTTGTGAAAGGCAACCACAATCCAATCTATATTCGGATTAGACGAGGCTGTCTGTAAGTCATTTACTGCAAAAGCATGCTGATTTGAATTAACACCAAAACTATCATCATTAGCAAGGACAAGAAAGTGTACATTGTTCAAATTAAATGAATGATACTGAGTAGGCATCTTAAAGTGGTTAAGATATTGTCCTAAACTTTGGGATGATTCCTCTATTTCATGATTACCTATTGCAATTTCCATTTTTCCATCAAGTCCAGGATTTTCTCCATCTATTGGATCTACTATATCTAACCAACAATCTGCATTTGCCTCATAAGAGTAATCGCCCAAGCCAACAACTAGTTCTGGATTTACAGCTATTATAGAATTTCTGGTTGCTACTGCATTGCTTCCACAATCCCAGTCACCTACTGCAGCAAAGTTGAAATTTGGGAATATGCTTTGGGCAGATGCATTTAAAGGTATATAGGGAGGTCCACCTATCATACCGGGAATGTAAAATATCAAGAAAGAAAACAATATAATATGTACCTTTCGAGACTGACTATATGTCACCTAAACTAAATAAAATAAATTGTATATATGAACTTGGTCTGAAATTTCTTATATCATATTTTATTAGATAATAATGATAAATATAATATATCATAGTACTTGGTTAATTTTCTTTCTGCTTGATAATTTTCATCACTCATTCATTCATTAATTATAAAGTGTTTCGATATGGTTGCCTAATTTAAAAGCTATGTAATACAATATAATCCTTCCATCGCCTACAATTATTTACCCATAATTAAAGGTAGTAATTTTTATAGGACATCCGACTGTATTGTTGTATATACAATTTTTATCTGTACATATATTAATCAGTTATGCAAAAATAAAATATGGTTATGCTTCAAACCTTATTGGTTTTTCTAACATTTTTGTTATATCTTCCATTTCTTTCAGTTTTTGGTGTCCCAGAAGGAACAATTTCTCCTGGTTGTGCGCCTATAGATGAGTTTGAAATGCAGTTCAGTGTTAATGGTTTTTTTCCTAATTATTATACTTCATGGGATTTTCTAGACCCCGATAATAATAGGGTAATGCATGGATATTTTGCTACAAATAGCACTGGAGGATTTACCGAAGATGCAGAGCTTGAGGCTTTTGTTCCTGGAGAACATACTCTAATTCTTTACGATGATCTAGAGCATGATTCAATTGTAGACAAAAAAGGAAACATAGAAAAAATATCTATAAAAATTCCCTGCAGCTAATCGAGGCCATAAGGTACGATATTGCATGCTTGAGGATCCCCCTGTATCACCATCAGTACGGCATTTACTTGTTGAATTTGTAATATAATTATAGAAATTAATGCCAGTGGCAAGAGAAATTAATATTATCATAAATCCTATTCGTGTATATTTAATCATACTCATACTCATTTATGTTACATTTAAAAGATTCTTTTTCTATGATCAATAAAATACAAAAGTCAAGAATAGATAATAGCTAATAGTAAATCTGGACTCTTAACTTAAGGAAAGTAATTATACGTTCTGCCTTTCTATTATGTTTTGTTCTCAATTTTAATAGAATTTTTTCCAATTTACTTCCTAATATTTGCTTAAATTAAGATCCTGAAACAGTAATTGTTTTTTCAAGTTTAACTTCAGTAACTAATTCATTTAGTATTTTGTATGGATAATAAAACAAACTGGAATTAGATATGTAATAATTATTTCTATTTTTCAATATATCTTACAAAACTATTTCATGATATCTCTTTAACTCTAAAGGTCTTTCCAATAGCGGATTTAATTTCTCTAATAAATTAGACATATGAGATTGCTTGAAACGTTCTTCTATTGCTTTTTCATTTTCCCAAAGCTCATCAAACATAAAAGCTCGAGAATTTTCTACTAATTTATGAGGAACATAAACAATATTACCAGGTTCCTTAAGTGTTGGTGGAATTTTTCCTTTGTTGGAAAAAATATATGCTCAAAGTATATCTGTACATGTTCTATTGATAATGGATCTACAATTATCATGGATTGAAATAAAGGAAAATCTACCATTCTTATCTCAATTGTTTTGATTTTTTCTGGTTTTAGGTCTGCTATTACATGTAGTAGTGATTGAAATAGTGAATTCTCATTGGTATCTGTATTTGAAGTTTGTTGTTGACTTTCTTTAGTTCCATTGAACTTTACTCCAGCAGATGAGCCTATTAGTATTCGAATTTTATGAATCGTGTTTGTATTTCTACATCTTTTTACTATATCACTAACATCTTAGTATTTACTACAGTCTAATGCAATATTCAATTCTTCTTTTGTTAGACCTATTTTAGTATTAATATCAACGTCTTCTTCCTTAATTATTTCTATAATCTCATCATTTATTTTTTCTTTATTTTTTGGTTGATCTCCTTTATTTTACCTTTAAACATGAGAATAAGTATTATGCTAAATATAGTTGCTCCAATTAGAACCAAAATGCCAGTAACTCCTTCCAAATATGTTCCAGGTTCCCAGTGATGATTAACTACACCAATCAAGAAATCAATACCTTTATCAATAAATCTTGTACCTATTATTGTCAAAAATATTTGAATAGCCAAAACCATCCTACCTTTGATGATTTTATTCTAATTTTTAATGCTACTTTAGCCGTGATTCTGGACAGTAACTTAATATAATTTCAAAAGGATTGGGATATTATGTTTTGTTTGGTTTGATAAAATATATTACTATTAATATATTGCCTTTCAAATATAATACCGGATAAATCAGTTTCAATCTTTAAAAATCGAGCTCATCTCCATATTTTAGTAGACAGTCAGGAGTTGAATAGACATGGTTTCAGTGTTCGATAATATGAATGATACAAAGGTAGGGTATTGTTACTTAAGTTTATCAAACACCCCTGTTTACAAAAATAATCTATTTCGGATTGTTGTATCATGAGGTCATTCGATTAGAAAAGTAAATTCACAGCAAATTCTATTTCTTTAAATTAACAGATCTCATGTTTGAAATATTAATTAATAACAAAAAAATTGATTTCGAATGAAGAGGCACTCTAAATAATTCTGTCACCTTAATGTTAATTTTTTTAACTTGCTACCTAGTCATTACACATATTGTCTTTAATACGGTCATGGCATTTGTCGTTGCTGTTGCTGTTGCTGTTGTTGTTGTTGTTGCTTGTAGACCTTTTGTTGTTGTAATTGTTTTAATTGTTGTTGTTGTAATTGTTGTTGTTGTTGTTGTAATTGTTGTTGTTTTAGTTGCTTTTGTTTTTGTTGATAATTATCATTTTCTATATCCAATAAAACTTGAGTATCATCATTTTCCTCAATAAATTTTGAAGTATTATTATTAGCTTCATCATCAATATCATCCATAAAAGAAGGTTGTTTCTTTTTAGTTTCAGACGTAGAAACAAATTCTATAGAGTTTAACATTTGTTTAAAATCATTTAGATACTTCAAAAATGCTGATGGTACAGTATAATAAGTAAACTGATAAAATGAATCATTATCTTTTGCAAATATAGCAAGA
>DATFCH010000469.1:0-2081 GCA_035253345.1 Nitrososphaeraceae archaeon | reverse complement strand
TCTGATGTAAGATATGATAAAGAAAAGTTTCTTTTTGTTAATAAACCGTTATCAATTAGTCGACTAATTGAATTGGTTAAACAACATTTATCTGAGTCTTATATCAAAAAATAATTTAATTTCAGCATGATATTAAGCTGTATATAATAACAAGATTCTATCTTGTCATGGTGCTGATTAAACGATATTTAGTTAAAGATAATATTTTAAATTTACCTATTTTTTAAAACTATATATATTTTATTTCCAGCTTCCAGGTGACATTAGACCCGATATTTAGCACAATACTTGGCTGTAGAACTAGAATTTGCGCCTGCTACCGTCATTATTGACGATGAACTTGATTTGGTTAACCTATTTTCAGAAGTCCTAGAACTAAATAGCTTCATGGTTTATGGTTTTTACTGATCCTCTTGAAGGTTAAACAATATAGAAAAAAACCCCCAAGATTACGAACTGGTAATATCAGATTTTAAAATGCAAAAAATGAATGACAATGAATTATGTACAAAATTAATTCATACCAATCCTAATCTTAAAGTAATATTAATGTCAGCATATTCTGATGTAAGATATGATAAAGAAAAGTTTCTTTTTGTGAATATACCAATATCAATTGCTCACCTAATAAAATTGGTTAAAGAACATTTACCTTAGCTTCATATTAATCAATAATTTGTATCTAATTAATATATAATATTAAAAACATTTTCAATTACCAAAGAATTAAGAAAATATGCAATGTACTTATATAGCCCTTTTTTTACTAAGTAGAAAGGGCTATGAAATAACACAAAAATTATCACAAATACTTATAACCAATATAGAAGTTTTATTTGTACTGCAATAAGAGGCAAATATAACATTCGATCCGGAGAATGGTTTATCCATAACTTGATGTAGTTCATAGATTCATTCTCGGGTATTATAATCATAGTTCTTGGGGTGTTAGAGGCTACCATAACACCCCAGTGAATCCCTTGAATCAAGGATAGTAGCAATTAATAGTAAAAGCAGTTTATTTAAAAAGTTGTTGAATTCTTTGTTTTTGTTCTCACTTGTTCTTGTGAAATATGACTTCAAAATCAGTAGATAAATTTATTAGATTACAAATATCGTAATTCTATAAAAGCTCAACCAAGCGAATTTGATTATGGAATTTGTTTAAATGATGCGTATTTTAAATGACTTGGCAGCAGAGATTAGGATAGCAAAATAATTGAAAATAATTGCAATTTTATTAATGAAAATTTAATCGTAAAGGGTGTCTTGTACATGTACTTGTTAATTCAATTAATTAATATTAAATTTCTTATTTTTAATATTATACTGTGATAATTATTGTATGAAATAATGCTTGATACTAATACTTTAGATTATATCTATACAAATCAAAGACTATTAGTGCCAAAACTTAAAAAGTATTCCAAATATCATACTAATTTGTATATTACTCATATACAACAGAATGAAATAAATAAAATTAAAGATATTACTAAAATAGATTGTATAAATAAGATAATATCAATTATTGGCATTAAAAGAATTATTACTTCTACAATTATGGATATTGATGAACCAAGTAAATATGAATTCAATGACTCTAATATTGGATTATATGAAATAGTAGATGATAGCGATGATTCACATATTTTAAGAATACTTCAAAGAAATACCTGTGTTAATCCAATTGGTAATCTCGCTGATTTATTAATCTTGTATACTGCAGTAAAGAAAAAAATGAATTATCTAATAACAGATAATATATCAGATTTTGAACCTATGTTAAAAGAACTAAGCAAATTTAAACCAAATTATTTACAACTAAAAAGAAATCATAATTTTTTTTTTACTTGTAAAAGTAAATCTTTGAATTAAAAATTATATTTATATAATAATTGCGAAATTTAGAATATAATTTTACAAAACTACAATTGAAAGAATTATCTAAAGAAGGCATAAAAATAAGTTATTATGATTATTGAAATCTCAACCTATCTTATTCCATTTGCTACATAATAGCATATAATAGATAATAGATATAACGATAGAAAAATCGTCTTATGCTATAAATCCATATT
>DATFCH010000468.1:0-13511 GCA_035253345.1 Nitrososphaeraceae archaeon | reverse complement strand
TTGAAGTTTAGACAATTCTACCACCCAATAAAAAATGATGTAAAAATATAAAAAAAGACAAAGGATTAGAACTTCTTTAACGATGAAAGTTAGAGTTTTCCCGCTTCTTTTAAACGGGCTGTCATTCTGGCTTCACCTTCTTTAAATCTTTGACGTTCTTCCTCTGTTTCTAATAATAGTTGAGGAACCTCCATAGCTTTACCATATTTATCAATAGATACCATGGTAACATATGCTCTTCCCGCATGAACTCTTATATTATAGTCAAGGTCTTCCGCAAAAATATTTACCTCAATTTCCATCGAAGAACGTTTAACATAATTAATTCGGGCCTCAAGAATCAAGGAATTGCCAATAAAAATTGGTTTAATAAAAGTCATCCTATCTATACTAGCTGTAACAACATTTGATTGATTTGCATGTCTTTTGGCAACAATCCCAGCAGTAAGATCTACATGTTTTAAGATAATACCACCAAAAACATTTCCTTTTGGATTAGCATCCGACGGTAACATCATAAGTGTCGTCTCTGCTTTCGACTCACTTGGAGTTTTCTTTAGATGCTTAAATGGATTTTCCAATTATAAATACCACCAAATTTAGATTATTATATATTTTGAAATAAATCCCTTAATTCGAATTCACGGCGATTTTATTCTATAGATAGAACAAACCATTTATTTAATACTAATATTAATTTATATCATTTGAACGCTCTAGATAAAAGTAAAAGACAACAAACATCATGGTGTCAAGACTGCGATAAGGTTTTTGATAATAAGATTGATGCAGAAATTCATAAAGAAAATTCAAATCATAAAATTAAAAACGTAGAATTTTGGACAATTTCACGCTGAATTACTCGAATAAAATAAATACAAACAATTTCCAAATTTAATTATGATATTTTATATTTAAAAAAAATTAGTTCTTTCTAAGGCCACTAAACTTAGCTGCTATAATTTCTTGTCTACAAATATCGAGTATATTATGAATCACTTTTTTTATTTTATCAATGCTATTACCCAATATTCGTACTACTATTCCAGATTCATTTGGTAATATAGAACACGCTCCTACAATAGTATCGAATTTTATAAAATCTTCACCAATCCTTTCGATTAGAATATTTATATTTTTAGACGGAGTTAAAATATACATATTTGATAACATATTAAAATCATCTAAAATTCCAAATCTTTTAAGTGGATTTTTTTTTGGTTCTAGCAATGCTGTATCAACTAGTTTTAATTTTCCTGTAAGATTTTTGGCTACTGTCTTGAGATAACATACATCATAATCAAAATATTCATCCATAGCCATCCGTCCTGGTACGATAGTTTCAGAATATATCAGTGTTGCAGAATCATGTAAATTAAGGTTTACTGACTGAAAGAATCGTGAATCCTTATATGGTATTATTTGATCTGGAACATATTCTAAATAACAATTACTTTCTAACGTTATATTCAAAATTTGTGTTGCAAAGTTTTTATTCATTCTATAAACCCTTGTTGCTCCTTGAGTAGTAAAATGAGCCATTGCATTTTTATCCAGCTTTATATCAATCCTATATCTATCTCCTTGAAGAACTCCACCAGATGGAGAAATTATATAAATATAAGCCATAGAAGGAAGGCTTTCTTCAAGATACAATGCCCTTTGAATGAATAACGGAACCTTTGAATATTGTTCTTTTATAATAGTTTTATTTACTCTTTCACTTTGTTCAAGTAGTAAGTATAGTCCGCCTAATTTCCCTGCTTTGCCTACTCCTAGCTGACTAATATCTTCTTCAAAAGATAGAACTTCTTTTGGAATATCATCTGGTATAAAATATTGTAGGTCTTTCAAGTTAGTTGTTCGATTGAGGTTTTTGGTGGTAAATCAAACAAAACGTCTTTTATTATAAGTTCTGCCACTTCTTTGACGCCTTCTCCAGTTTTGCAATTTACAAAAACAAAAGGTTTACCTTTACGTACTAATTTAGCGTCTCTTTCCATTATCTTGAGATTTGCACCAACATATGGAGCTAGATCAATTTTATTAATTACTAATAACTCACAATTTTCTATACCGAGCCCACGCTTTCTAGGATATTTATCGCCACCTGAAACATCTATGATATAAATAAAATAATCAGCAAGTGCAGGACTAAACGTGGTGGTAATATTATCTCCTCCACTTTCAATAATGATTAGATCTAATTCTTGGTTATGGGTGGATTCAATATCTTCAACTACAGCCAAGTTCATCGAAGGGTCTTCTCTTACTGCAGTATGAGGACAACCTCCCGTAGCTAATCCAATTACTAAACTTTCAGGCATAAGTCCTCTTTCTGATGCAAGATTTTTTCTCATCCTGTCAGCATCTTCTTTTGATACTACATCGTTAGAAAGAATTGCTGTTTTGTAACCTTTTTGACTCAATAAAGGAACAAATTGTTCTATTAGCATTGTTTTACCAGAGCCCACTGGACCTCCAATACCAATTCTTGGAATTCTTTTAAATGTCATCTCTAAATAATGAAGAATATTTTATGTAATAAACATTTTTGAATCCATTCCCTCATGTTTCATTTGAATAAGGTCTATTCCAGGACTGAACTGCCACAAATGAGAATACTGTCTATCTAAATTATTATTTATTACTAAAGACATTACAGGTTTTAGCTCATGAATAATTTGCTGACCTTCGAGATGTTGTAGCATTCCTAGTCTTAATGCGGCTCCAACGATACTAACTGTAAACCCATATAGCAGAATCATACACGCTCGTTCTTTTTTTATCCCCAAGCCATATGATGCTGATGCTAAGGCTATAGGGTAAACACCAGTTGCAGTTTTATTTTTTATCGAACTGAAATATGAAGAAATCAAATCATTATTTTTAAGAAAGCTCAACAAACAATTCAAAAGTTGAGTTCCAGATCTCGTCGAAGCATCACGAATCTCTTTTACCAATTTCATCGAAAATAGAATATGGTCTATTTCTATTACTTTGGTCAGATTTCCCTCTTTTGCGAATTCATAAGCATTTGAAAGTCCAGCACAATCTGCGGGTCCTATTTGATATTTTAAACAGACTTCAATAAATTCAGAAATTTCCTTTTTACCTTTAATTTTCTTGTCATAGTATAATGCCTCTAATCCGCTTGATGTAGTATACATGCCGGTGGGAAAAAAAGAATCTCCAAGCTGAAGCATACTCAATTCTTCTAAATGAGAAAATACTTGATTTTCTAATCCAGATGTAGTAGAACTATTAATGGTATTGTAAATTTTGTTATTATCAGTATTATGTATTTTATCATTAAAATTAGTGTTCATGTATATCAGATCCTTCGTCAGGTTCAAAAATTAATGTATTTGTTTTAATATCGATAAACTGATTAAATGATGAAAACATTTTGTTGAGCATTTCAAGTTCACTTTCAGCTTGTAAAGGAAAAATTATTTGATTTTTCGTTACCTTAATTGGTCTATGTAAGTTTCCGAGATTATGTCCAATTTTTACTGAAACTGGAAAATAATCTTCTTTATTTGATGTTAATGTACAAGTAATTATCGCAACAAGCTCTGGTCTAAGATTAAGTAGTATCATTTTACTAGGATCAAGAAAGACTACATCGCCATTTTTTAAATGTGGACTATGATCGAATATAAAAATAATATCTGTTTGTTTATCAGTATATTTTCTCATTCTGAGTTTTTGTGAATCCGATCTATCTATTAGAACTTTTTCAATATTATTATTCTTTATCATATCTTCATATTTTTTCTTTAAATCTGAGTTTGTAGTTATATTACCTAAAATTTGATTAACAGTTATCATCTTATTTTATTTCCTTTTTTAATATCTATAATACTTTCTCATTTACTTGTATAAATGGATTTAGAGTTTCTTAATTCTTTAACTTTATCTATCATAGTAGAGAGGTTTTTTGTATAATCAATATGTCCATAATGTTCAAAATGATATTTGGTTACCATTGCAAAGACAAATCCTGATTTAGTAAAAAGTAATTCAGATCCTATTTCGAATTTTTTGGCTATAATACATTTTGTTATACGATGCAAAGTATAATCAAGATTAAGATGAGTTGCAGGATCAATAAACCCAGACATTTGTTTTATTTTTCCTTCTTGTACTATAACATGTCGAACTTCTTTGGGATTTTTAATTATCAAGTTATCATCAACATTGTTTTCTTCAACACAATGACGGATTTGCAATTATTTCATCTCATCTCTTTATTTCAGATACGCTTTGTTGAGTGAGATCTTCAGCAGCTAGATTTCTATCTATACGTAGTACTGATTTTGAAATCTCTCCAGCTGCTTCCAGTGCCATTATTTTTACTAATAAAGGATCTAGAATTCCTTTTTCATACATATTTACTAAATCACCTGTATCAATGTCGACTCCAATATTTGGTTTTGATGCCTTTGCCGCCATTACTTTTTCTAAACCATTAAAGCCCGCATTGGTCAAAATTTGTCTCATTATACTTTCTAATGCTGATGCTACTACGTCAAGACCAACTTGTTCCAATCCTTTTAATCTTAAACTCTTTAGCTTCTCAATAACATGTATCTCTGCAGATCCTCCTCCTGAAACTATTCCTCGATTTAAGGCCGCTTCAGCTGCATTTACACCATCTATAACTGATCTCCATCTCTCGAGAGAAGTTTCCTTTGTTGTTCCAGAAACAATAATTGTAACTATATTTTTTCCTGACCCATTTTCAATGTATATCAAACCAGTATCTTCATCTTCATAGATAGCATCTGCAATCCCTAAAATCCCTTCACTTTTGAGATCTTCAATCATTCTTACAGGTTTAGCGCCGATATAGCGAGACAAAAATTCTATTTCATCTGATGAGATCCGTGTTGCAAATATATTTTTTGCAACCAAAAGATTCTCTACAACTTCATCAACCTCAGGAGAGGATATTAATAAGGTATTAGCACCAGTAGCTACAATTTCATCCACGATTCTTTTAGATTTTAATAAACGGTCGTTTTCCATGTTTAAAATTTCTTCATAACGATTATTTTCTTTTAACCAAGATTCCTTAACAGGTTTTAAATCTAGCTTTACAATCATAATTTTAGGTTTTAGTATTCGCATAGGCATTTCTTGATCCATACGTTTTCTCTCCAACACTACGCCATTGAAAACTGTATCAGAAACATTGGTTTTTCTAATTACTTTGATAGATTTATCAAAATCAAATGAATTATTATATATAGAATTTTTTCCTACTGTCCTAATTGATTGTATCACAAGTTTTGAAAGATTAGAACCATCTAGTTTTGAAGATAATGATGTTTTTATGATTTGATCTAATTCGTTCTCTTCAATAGAAATTTTTTTGGCATCTTTTTCTAAAATTTTACATGCATGTTTTACACCATTTTCTATACCTTCAACTACTTTAGTAGGATGAACCCCTAGTTCTTTAATGAGTCTTTTGCCTTCCTTTATCATTTCAGCAGCCATTACTACGGCTGTTGTAGTTCCATCACCTACTAATTGTTCTTGCCTTTCAGCAATCTCCACGATCATCCTTGCAACTGGATGAATTGCTTTAAGAGATAAAAGAATGGTTACTCCGTCATTAGAAACGTGCCTATTCATTGCTTGATCAATTAAGAGTTTATCCAATCCTTTTGGGCCTAAAGTAGTTCGAACTGTATCTGCTACTGCCATTACAGCCTGAGAATTTGATTCTAAAGCATTGAATTCCACATTCTCAGCTATAGGTCTCCAAACACCGTGATTATGACTAGACATTATTTATAATTCTCTATAAGGGTTATATATCTACATAATCATGATTTTAAAAAAAAGCAAAAATAAAAAAAATTTATTTGATGTCTAACTTTAAGCCATAAAGTACCTTTGTGCCATCGATAGTTCTTTTGCTGGGTCAACTGTTGCAATCTTTCCATCAAGTTTAACTTCGTAAGTTTCTGGATCGATTGTAATTTCAGGTGTCTTGTTATTCCATACCATATCACTTTTTCCAATATTTCTGCAATTATGGACAGGATATAGTGTTTTTTCTAAGCCAAGTTTTTCCTTAACACCTAGATTTACTGCTGCTTTAGAAGTAAATGTTAATGATGTCCTTTTTACGGCTTTACCTAGTGCTCCAAACATTGGTCTGTAATAAACAGGTTCAGGGGTAGGCACTGATGCATTTGTATCACCCATTATAGACCAAGCAATAAATCCACCTTTAAGAATCATTTTTGGTTTTGCACCAAAGAAGGCCGTCGGATACATTACCAAGTCAGCATATTTTCCTACTTCAAGAGATCCAAGAGCATCTGATGCTCCATGTGTTATTGCACAATTTATAGTTGTTTTTGCTATGTATCTTTTTGCTCTGACATTATCATTATCTCCAGTTTCTTCTGCCAGTCTGCCTTTCATCTTCTTCATTTTATCTGCAGTTTGCCATGCACGTATAACTACTTCACCTATTCTTCCCATAGCTTGGCTATCAGAAGAATACATGCTTATTACACCTTCATCATGCAAAACATCTTCAGCAGCGATAGTTTCTGCCCTAATCCTCGAGTCAGCAAATGCAACATCTTCTGGCACTGCAGGATTTAAGTGATGACAGAA
Source organism: Nitrososphaeraceae archaeon (assembly GCA_035253345.1). GTDB lineage: Archaea > Thermoproteota > Nitrososphaeria > Nitrososphaerales > Nitrososphaeraceae > TH1177. The sequence goes on along the minus strand of DATFCH010000468.1, from coordinate 6,866 downwards.
CATCAACATATCTAAATGCTCATCAACTGTGTTGACAGTATACGGTCTAGTAGGATTTGTGGATGAAGGAAGAGCAAACTGCTCACCTGCTATTTTCATAATGTCCGGTGCATGACCTCCACCTGCTCCTTCTGTGTGATATGTATGAAGAGTTCTTCCATCTATTGCATTTATTGTGTCCTCTACATAACCACATTCATTAATAGAATCAGTATGAATTGCTAACTGTGTATCTGTAGCATCTACTGCACGAAGTGATGCATCAAGAACTGCCGCTGTAGTACCCCAATCTTCATGATCTTTTAGACCACAAGCTCCTGCTTCGATTTGTTCTAATTGTGTGGCAAGCGATGGATGAGAATCATTACCCTTGCCCAGAAAACCCCAATTTATTGGAATGTCTTCTATACTTTCCATCATTCTATTTAGATTGAAAACACCTGGTGTACAAGTAGTTGCATTGGTTCCATCAGCAGGTCCCGTACCTCCACCTATCATAGTAGTAATACCATTACTAATTGCATCAGTATACTGTTGTGGAGAAATCATATGAACATGTGTATCCCAATGACCTGGAGTACATATAGTATGTTCTCCTGCAGTAGCCTCTGTACAAGCAGAAACGATCATATTAGAATTTACATTATCCATTGTTAATGGATTTCCTGCCTTGCCAACTCCTGCAATTTTACCGTCCTTTATACCAATATCTGCTTTGATTATTCCCAATATTGGGTCAAGAATAACAGCATTTGTAATCACAAAATCTAATGCTCCGCCCGCATTTGTAATCCCTGATGCCTGTGCAAGACCATCTCGAATTGTTTTTCCTCCTCCAAAGACACATTCATCGCCAGAAGATATCAAGTCTTTTTCAATTTCAATTATAATATCAGTATCAGCAAGTCTGATTTTATCCCCTTGTGAAGGACCAAAAAGATCTGTATACTGTTTTCTAGTTAATTTTAATACCATATCAATTACCTCTTATTGTTAACTAAATCCTTTAAAACCAAGGCTTTTTGCTTTCTCAATAGACGCCTGTCTGGCTGTTGTATTGTTTAAGCCGCCCATGACTAAACCATTAAAACCATACACAATTTTTTTTCCGCCTAATTCACACAGTTCTACTTCACGAGAGTCTCCTGGCTCAAAGCGAATTGAGGTTCCTGCAGGTATGTTCAATCTATAACCATATGCTTTTTCTCTAGGAAAATCTAATGCTTTGTTTATTTCATAAAAATGAGTATGTGATCCTATCTGGCAAGCTCTGTCACCAGTATTTTTGACAGTTACACTGACTGTTTTTTTGTTAGAATTACAAATAACAGGTTCTGATGATAAAATATATTCTCCTGGTATCATTTTAATTAATTCCTCCTTTAATATTCAAAATTTTTTTTACAATTTTTTTCATTTTTTATTCACCTTTTACTGAATTGGATCATGAACTGTAACCAATTTTGTTCCATCTGGAAAAGTTGCTTCTACTTGAACGGTATGTATCAATTCTGGTACCCCGTCCATTACTTCATTCCTAGTTAGGATCTCCCTCGCAGATTTCATTAGCTCTGCAACAGTTTTCCCATCTCTAGCACCTTCAACCACAAAACTGGCGATATATGCTACCGATTCTGGATGATTAAGTTTAACTCCTCTTTTTTTTCTACCTTCAGCAATTTGTGCTGCTGTCCAAATCATCATCTTATCAATTTCACGTGGAACTAACATCAAATTTCCAATTCACCTAAACTAGTAGCAAATTTGAATTATTTTAAATTTCAAATATTTAATCTATATAAATGGATAATATTTATTGTCTGTAATTAGTCGACGTCGGCTAAATCAATCGGTTACAGATATTGGAACAGGTAAAATAGTTGTCATCCAATAAACCATTTTATCAAAATCTCCATTTTTTTTCATAGGTAAAACATGTTCATACTTTTCATTTCTTGTAAAAATTGTCATATAGTATTTTGAAATAAATGATCCAAACATATTGTGTACTAGGGAATTTGTTCCCTTCTTTATGATAATTTTTGATACATCAGTATAATCAAAAATAGATTCTAAATTTGAATCCTGCAGAATCTTTTCTATATGTAATTTTGCCGAATCTTTAATCTTTGATTTCTGGCTCTTTTCTGATAATATCATATATGGAAACGGACCAAGTCCAGCTAAAAAACCAGTATCTAAAATCCTGTTTAGTATTTTTTTCCTTGTGATGATAATACGTTTGGTTGTAAAATCAATTATAGAATTGTAACCTAGTCCTCCTTGTTTTTCAGAATTTAAACGTAGTAATAACTCCTCAAAATTATTTTTGTTACACCAAGCTATAAAGTTTAAGATATTATCAATGCCATTTTTATTATTTTTTTTAGCGTAACTTAAAGAATTTAAAAATAATTTAAAATCTTCAAACTCCATTTATTTAAAAAAGATGATGGTATTAAAATAAAAATTTATGGTCTTGACCATCCAATACCCGCAGGAATATTTGTGAATCCGGAAATTCCAAGTAAGAATACCCATGTAGTAAATACAAATGGTCCAGTTAATGCAGGCAAACCCCAAGTTCCGAAAAATCGTTGGAACCCTGGCATCACAAAGCTACAAGATACAGCGGCCAGTACTGCCATCATAAATGCCTGAGGAGTTAGTGGAATGAAACTCGTTAATGCAATCATTACCAATACCTGATTAAATCCATGCAATCCTGCTCTGGTTTCGGCAGTAGGAAGTTTAGTTAATATTGCCATTGCTACTCCTATTGCTGATCCTATAAACGCCATAAGTCCACCCAAATAAAGAGGTGAGAAGGGATCCCATTGACCGGTATATGCATTTGTCCACCATGGTCTATCCTGGCCCGCAAGCAATGGTGCAAGCTCAAAAGCTAGAGTTAGACCTACTACCCAGAAGATTCCTGTTTTCCAGTTCTCAACGAAGGTAACCTGAGAAACTCCCTTTAATGTTGCTTTTATAAATTCTATTGGTGTCCATTTAAAATCAGGATCGGCGAGTTGAAGCGGATTACTGCTTCCTCTAATAAGTTCTTCCTCTTGTGGTGGAATTGGTTCTGGCCAAATATCATGCCCAAATCTTTTTGTAGCATACATTAAAACCCAAGTTGTAAAAATAAAAGATGAGGTAAATCCGGGGATTGCCCATGATGCTTGCGTTCCATTAAGGACAAACATATCTCCCATAACATGTGCCATAGCCATCCATACTACCGCAGTTACTGCAGCTCCAAATACCGATATGAAGAAAGTTGCCTTGTTAGACTTTACAAATGGTCCTGACCAAAATGCCATACCTGTTAGTATAGAATTATAACCAAATAATCCAAAAGCGACCAAGCCATACGGTGCGCCAAGAAGAATTGCCATTCCAGCTCCGATCAATCCCGATATTACCATCATAATACCAGCACTTCTGGAAGCTAGAAAAACTCCGGCAAGTATTAGGATTCCCGTAACCGGTGAGCTGAACAGTGGAACTTCAGATATTCCATTGAATAATATGTAAAAGAAGTCCAATATAGCGTTGTTAGACACAAAATCTGCAAGTACCATAATAATTTAAAATTCCATAGCCGTTCTTTTTAATCATTTGTACAACAAAACCATTTATAAAGAATGAATATAATGTATACCAATTCTAAATGAATAGGCTGCTTATAATTTCTAAATTTAAAGATTTAGTACTAGTGTTGTGAATAGATTTAAGAATTATTGATTCTATAGAATAAATATTTGAAAAAAAATGTCAAAGATACAAGATCGTCATTAAAAAGGATTAGCATGTCACTACCGAGCAACTTACTTGACCAATTCGATAAATCAATGAAAAATGCAGGGTTTGCTGATAGGTCAAAAGCTATTCAAGCTTCGCTTTACGAATTTATACATAGTAACGAATGGAAACAAGAAAAGAATGATAATGATTATGGAGCTGGCGCATTAGTAATTTTATACGATAATCATATTTTTGGAAATGATGTTGGCTCGATAGAAAATCAACATGAATATACCGATATAATAGTATCCACTACACATTTACATCTTGACCATCAAAATTGTTTAGAAACAATTATGTTAAAGGGAAAAATTAACAGGATCAAAAAATTCAATAAATTTATTTCTGAAAGTAGAGGTATTAAAAGTCTTAAAATGCATTATATTGGCATGCCAAATTAAAAATTTTTAAATATAATAATCTACAAGTTTTATTCCAATAAAACAGGTATTACTAATAATAGAATCTGTAATAATTTCTTTTGTTACAGAATTTAAATTATACGCCTGTATTTTGAGATTTATTCTGGTTTAGATATATAAAACTACAATAATTAGTTACAAAATTAAAAACTGCAGACCAAGATAGAACATATAACCTAAAAAAAAATGATTTTCTTATGGATTTACTAAAATCAATTTTGATATGAATTAATCGTTAGTTTATTTTACTACCAGTTTGATTTTGCTCTTGATTGTAATCAAAACAAAATTGAAATTAAAGATATAAGAGTAATAGTAATTATATATTAATTAAAATGTATACCAAAGACAAATCTAAATCAAATAATGCAAATCTAGAAAATAATAATGAGCATGAGCACAAACATGAGCATGAGCACAAACATGAGCATGAGCACAAACATGAGCATGAGCATGAGCACAAACATGAGCATGAGCACAAACATGAGCATGAGCATGAGCACAAACATGAGCATGAGCATGAGCACAAACATGAGCATGAGCATGGAGATAATGAATTAGAAGAACACGACCATGAACATACGTCTTGACTCTAAAAAAGTAATCAATTTAATAACTCAGATAAGTATTAATAAGATTTACAAAGATATTTTTATGTTTTACAAGTAGTTGTGTAAATCACTAATAACATGAGAGAATTTTAATCCATGATTTGATAATAAGAAACTATATGTAGATATTAAATCTAATAATAATGATTAATTTACTAATTTGCTAATTTAATGAACTTAAGATTATAAATTTTTATACACTGAGTTTATTTCAGTTTTTTCGATTATAATCTTGCTATAAGATATTAACTCAAGATTCATAGTTTTAATCTAGAGAAAAATTAGATTTCTCTTGTACCTAAACCCCACGTATTTTATTTTAAGCTTTACTCATCTAGATTTTTAATTTATATATAATCATAATATTGAAAATAGGAACTTATTGTATTTCACAATTTATAACTAAAAATTATACTGATTTTTGATATTGAAACTTTTAAGGTGAAATATAATGTTTATATAGTTGAATATTTTATTAGTCGGTAAGGATGGAAAGTAATACTTTTTATTTAAAACGTAATACTTTTGATCCTTTTACTAAAGAAATTGTGAATTATATTAACTATGAGCTAAACTATTTTCATGTTATTTCACAAAAAAGATTCTTTGTACAATATTGTGATGAAACAGGTGAAGTTGAACTTTGGCGGTTTTGCACTCATAATGAAGATAAAAATTTAGACTATATTATTGTATTTAGATCAAATAATTTGAATCATTTTTTTAAAAATTTATTTGAAGTAAGGGGATTTTTGGTAAGAAAATCTAAATTTGAACGTGTAAATTAATACTATAAATGAGAACATTTATTTCTTGATTGTTTTTTTATTTAAAAAGAAAAAATAACTTATAATTGACAATAAAAAAAAGTATTAATTTTTAGGAAAAGATTAATACTGGATATTTAAGTAACATTTCTATGAATAAAGGTTTTGACGGCGATAATCAAAGCAATATTCTAACAACGATATTATTTTTGGCAGTTGCGACATTTCTCTCTTTAACTCCATTACTAATTTTATTTGCTACTGCCTCTGCTTCTACCAATTCAACCACAGAATCAATTACAAAAGATAATATTGCTAAACTAAATGTTGTAAGTTCGGTTGCTCCTATAACCAATATAATACAGAATATTGGAGGAGATAGGATTAACTTGATTGGCTTGGTTCCTGAAGGAGTGAATTCCCATACGTTCGAATTAGTACCTTCAGATGCAATTAAAATTCATGATGCAAATTTAGTTATCATTGATGGTCTTAACTTGGAGGCAGATGTAGAAAGAACTGCAAATTCAGCAATAGAAAAAGATCCACAAATCCAATTACTTAAACTTGGAGACAATACCGTTTCTCAAGATGATTGGATATTTGATTTTAGTTTTCCAAAAGAAAAAGGTGACCCTAACCCACATCTTTGGTTAAATGTTAATTATGCAATGAAATTTGCAAATCTTACACGAGATAAATTAATAGAAATGGATCCGTTGAATGCAAACTATTATACTGAAAATTCAAAAAGATATAATGATTTACTTAGACAATTGGATGATGGTATAAAAAAATCTATGCAAACCATACCTGAAGAAAATAGAAAGTTACTGACATATCATGATTCTTGGGCCTATTTTGCTCCTCGTTATGGAATGACTGTAATCGGAGCCATACAACCTTCAGACTTTGGTGAACCGAGTGCGAAAGATGTTGCAAATTTAATAAATCAGGTACGTGAAGTAAAAGTACCTGCAATATTTGCTTCGGAGGTTTTTCCTACAAATATCATAGATCAGATAGCTAAAGAAGGAAATATCACTATTGTAGAGACATTAAGCGATGATGATTTACCTGGCAACCCCGGAGATAAGGATCATTCGTATATAGGAATGATGATAGAAAATATGAGAAATATGATAATACCGTTAGGTGGTAACATAGAAGCTTTAAAAAATGTCAATCCGGAAAATATATCTTCCTAAATTTTTTTATTTAAATAGAATATCAACATAAAAAAATTATATACTTAA
>DATFCH010000467.1:0-5100 GCA_035253345.1 Nitrososphaeraceae archaeon | reverse complement strand
TTTAATATATATATAATTGAGTCTCGTACACAACTTTTCTCATAACAGCAATCTGCATCAACAAATAGTAAAATTTCATTATTACTGGCAAGATATCCTCTTTCTGATGCCCATGTCTTACCAGTCCAATTTTCAGGTTTATTTTTCAATTCTATAATTTTTAGTAAAGGATATTGTTTTTGTTGTTGTTTTTGTTGTTGATATCGACAATAGTATTTTTGGACAACTTTTTTCATTATTTTTAATGTCTTATCTGTAGAGTTATCGTCAACTGCAATTATTTCTAAATTAGGATAATCTTGTTCTATTAATGATACAAGACATCTTTCGATTTTGTCCTGTTCATTTCTAGCAGGCACTATTATAGACACATATGGTAAAATATCTTTATTCTCGATATTATTATAAACAACGAAATCAAATTGTTTAATTGAAGTTGATTTAAAATTTCTATAAGATCTGAATGAGTTAGCGAATATATATATCCAACAGGACAATATTGAAAATAACAAAGAGAATGAAAAAATTAAAATTGGATTAAGATTCTGAAAATAGTTTATTACAATGAGAAAAGTAAAATATATAAATTCATTAGTCAACATTGGTATTCCTCTATAGTTTAAATTGTACCAACATTAGCATAATAAAGAAAGATTTATTATATTTTTGATTCACTTTGCACAATCTGTTACGAATATAAATACACTTAAAAATTTATTAATATCCTCGTATATCCTCGTAATTTGACCACTGAATAAAATCCTTCTAGTTATCAATGTTAAGATAGAAAATCTCTCATTATAATTGTCAAATAACATTTTTCAATATTGACAAATAAATGAATAATTTACTTATGAACTCTAAATATATGACCAATGATTCAGTTATACAAATTTCACATATTACATAATAATAATAATCCTAGTAGTAGTAATAGATAGCAAACTGATTTCCTTAATTAATTTAATTAGTTTAAATAATTATATTATATAAGATTCATGACAGCAAGAGAAGAACTAAGATCTTCATTATTTTCAGTTAAGCAACTATCTGAGAAAATAAAGACTAAAGAGATAACTCCTGTTGATCTAGTTGAAGTCAGTTTAGAACGAATCAAAGAATTGAATCCTAAACTTAATGCATTTATCACAATTATTGAGGAAGAAAAAATATACATGGAAGCCCAAGTAGCTGAAAAAGAAATTAAGCAAGGAAACTATCGAGGTTTTTTGCATGGAATTCCTTTCTCAATAAAGGATATCATTTATGCTAAGAGTGTTAGATGTACTGCAGGCTCCAAGATATTATCTAATTATATTTCTGATGTTAATGCAACAGTTGTTGATAAGATGAAGAAAGCAGGTGCAATTCTGATTGGCACGAACAATCTAAATGAATTTGCATCTGGAATCACTGGTATAAATCCTTTTTATGGTTCTTCTAAAAATCCATGGAATAACTCCAGAATATCTGGGGGTTCTAGCTCTGGTTCCGCTGTTGCTGTTGCAACAGGTATGATTCCAATATCTTTAGGAACCGATACTGGAGGCTCTATTAGAGTACCCGCATCACTTTGCGGTGTTGTTGGATTAAAACCGACATATGGCAGAATTAGTAAACATAATGTTTTTCCCTTATCTCCTTCATTAGATCATGTAGGTTGTATTACAAGAAGCGTTTGGGATGCAGCTGCTGTGATAGAGTATATAGCTGGATGGGATCATTTGGATGAAACTTCAGAATATAAAAAAGTACCTCTATATACAAAAATTATAGAGGAGAAATTATCTCTTAAAAAAGGAATTCGGATTGGAATACCAAAAAAGTATTTCTTTGAATATTTGCATCCAGGAATAGAAGATCTGTTTTATGATTTTATTGATACTTTAAGGTTAATAGATTCTATAGTAATATGTGATGATTTGGATTTATCTAATACTACTGAAAAATATCATAGGTCTTGGAGAGATATCAGACTTGCAGAGGCTTCAGAAATTCATATTAAGTGGTTAAATTCAAAAACAAAAGATAACTATAGTTTAGAAGTAAGGAATATGCTAATAGAAGGAACTAAAATCTCTGCAGTTGGATATTTGACTGCTTTAAGAATTATAAAGGAGATAAGAAAAGAATTTCTCTCAATATTAAATCACAAAGCTGACGTTCTCATAGTTCCAACAACTATTGTTCCTGCTCCTAGATTTAATGAAGAAACAATTAGCATTGAGAATAAGGTTTTACAAGTTCGTGAAGCTTTACTTCGAAATACAATCGTCTTTAATAGTACAGGCCTGCCTGCAGTTAGTATTCCAATAGGATTAACCAGAGACAAAGACAATATGCCAACAGGAGCGCAAATAATTGGATCTCCATTTAGAGAGGATTTAATTCTGTCGGTAGGATATAAATTTGAAGGTATAAACAATAGTATTAATAAATTCGTACCTCCACTTTGGTAATCTAAATAGAAATAAACAATAGAACCTCTGTCTTGAGGTAAATTTTGTTTCAGTATTTGACAACTAAGAATATTATTACATAATTCAAACAGGATCATACTTCAGGTTAGGTTACATAATAAAGGAGAAATTCAATATTCAAGATGTAATAATCGTAATATCAAAATAGAAGATGATCTAGCAGTTTAGGAAGAAATATCTCAGGCATATACTTTTATGAATAGTATATGTAATATGTTTACAGTATATCGCTTAATATTTAAGATTATCATATACCATAACCTACTATATTTATTGACAGACAGAGATAGCATAGTAGGTTATGATATGACGTTGTAAGGTCTTGTGGTAAAGTACCGTACCCTACCACCTCCTATATTAACGTTATTTTGATATCCATATTTTCCAATATTTTTGGTTAAGTTAAGTAGAGATTATTATTGTAATCTGTAAGATAATATCAAACTCTAAAACAATAAGTTATTAAATTAAAAAAATAATTGCTATAATGATTTATTTTTTAAGGGAAAAGGATTCAACTAAATCTGAATCCTCTTATGGGTTAACATCAACCTCCTAATCTGAATGTTAGATAGTTTTTTTTTATATATCTATTACTATAAACACAGATGGAAAGCATTTGGTTTATTGAAATTAGGTGGCATCATACAATCATAATCTATTATTTCATCAACTAGACCATATTCAAAGAAATAATCCATCATACCAAATATTCTTAAACCATTTTCCCCTTCAATTTTTGTAACTTGATCAGCTAAATTATAAAATTTTTTATAAATTTGTTCACTATCTATTGTTGCTATATTATTATTTTTTGTATTATTTTTTTGATTAAAGGTTAGATACCAATCCTCACTATAGACAATCTTCAATAAACCTTCTTTTTGCAATTTACTTACATCAATATTATATAATGCAATTTGCGATTCGAAATCCGATAAATCAATGTCATTATCTAACAATATCAAAGTTGATTCATTATTTCTTATACCTATTTCAAGGAATTTAATACCGTTCTTGATCTTGGTATCATTAGATGAATAAGTATGCATACAATGATCACGAAGATGTAATCGCTCAAGTCTTTCTTTTTGATTGTTAATTGAAATTAAATCTACTAAATCAAACCATGAAAATGGTTGAAGTTTAACATCCTCTTTTTATACATTTTTCCCATAATTAATGATTTCAAAGGTAGTATCTAGTATAATTAACTCGTTAATAAAGACTCACAGATGTTATGACACATTAATTATTGGATTATTTGGATTTAACTAGACTATATCAAATGCTCAATATGACAACATCTTTTGCTATCTTTTATCTGCTATGACTTTCTAGATAGTATATTGTAATTATAATTGAGACAAATATTATCTACATTATTATCGCTCTTACATCTGTATCGTCCATATTCTATAATACCACTATTAATAATAGAAATCGAAAAAAGTTTTGTTAATATTGTGAAATGGATATAGTTGAATGCCTATTTATACTATGGAAATCAGAGAACTTCTAAAAAATAAAAAAAGAGATAGATTATTTCAAGTAATTTTTCAGAAAAGATACTGTCTTTTCCCACGCATCTTGTGTTTCCTGGGGTGCATAGTTATCGCCTGATGGATTTGCAAATGCATGTCCTACTCCTTTGTAGATGTAAATTTGGTTAGGTATTTTCTTTGCATTTAATGCTTCTTCAAATTGTTTTACAGAATCTACTGAAATTGATTGATCTTTATCACCAAAGATTCCTAATACTGGCCACTTTATCTTTGAAATTGATTCTGGATCAGATATCAAATTACCGTAATATATTATGGTTCCCGCTAAAGGATATTCTGGTTCAGTGTTTAATGCTAGTTGAAGAGATTGTCCTCCACCAAAACACCATCCAAGAGAAGCAATTTTAGAGGAATTTACATTATCTAAAGAGGCAAGGTATCTTACAGCATATTGAAGATTGTTTGTAGCTTCGGAAGGATTTTCTCTTGCTTTACCAACTAGATGCTGAGCTAAATCGGTAGTATTAGCTACTTGACCTTTATACAAATCTACTGCTAATACTACATATCCTTCTCTTGCGAGAGATTCAGCCATATCTTTTATATTTTCATTAAGACCCCACCACTCATGGATCATTACTACTGCTGGTAATTTGTTATTATTTGCAGAAACATTATTATTATCTCCTAATGAAGAGGTTGAAGTTGGATAAACAAGATAACCATTGGTATTATCAAAATAATTAACAGTTTTATTTTCTAATACAATCGAAGAATTTTTATCATTTGTTTTTATAAGATCTGTTACATTCTTTGTACTACTACTAATAGATGATTGTTGTTGCTGCTGTTGACCTTCTGCTGATAAAATAATATTATTTAATTGAGAATTGAAAGAACTTATCAAAACAGAAGAGAATATAAAAACTATTGTAATATACGATTTATACATTGAGATATCAACTACAATATTATATTTAATAATTGAGCTATGCGTTTAAACAAACAAATACTTTTATAATATTCTATATCTATGACATATACTAATAAATTCTTGAAATCTTTATAAAAGAATTGATTAAATATTTGTCGAAGGATATGAAACATCAATTTTA
>DATFCH010000466.1:0-3908 GCA_035253345.1 Nitrososphaeraceae archaeon | reverse complement strand
AGGAAATAAAAATTTAATATGCAATTATGGAGTTAGTATTTTAAACGATTTTCTTTTAATATAATAAAAACAAAAAAGTTATTGGTGAATGAATGACAAAATAAAATTCAATATAATATGATTCAGTGGAACTATAGCATTTTAATTTTTTATTACAATAGAATATTTTGCTTTATCATCTATTTTTTATGTTTTTTATAATTTTCCATTGCAGATAAGATTATCTTTTTAGCCATTGTTCTATCTCCAAATTCCTTGATCTTAACGAATTTATCCTCTTCAAGATCTTTGTGATGTTCAATAAAATGTTTAAGCTTATTTAGATGATATTGATTAATATCATTTAAATCCATAACGCTATTAGACGTCGTAATTTTAGGGTTAGGTGTAGCAATTATCTTAGTATCAGTTCCATCTTGATCTTCAGTTAAAATAACTCCCACAGGAATACAATTAATAACACTCAATGGAGTTAAAGAATTAATATACAAGACAAATGCATCTAAATTATCAAGATTAGAATTATTTTCTAAAGTCTCTATGGTTTTTGGTATAAAACCATAGTTAAAAGGATAAACCATTTCAACAGATAATATTCTATCTATCTGTAGGATTTTATTGTCTGTATCATATTCATATTTTATACTGCTTCCCTTTGGTATTTCTATAACAACATTGATATCACTAGGAGGAGACTTGCCTGTATTTAATAATGCTATCGAATTCAATTTTTAATTTTTCATTTTAGATTAATGACACATTCGGTTCAGTATAATGTTTGTATTGATTTATAAATTCATTATATTTATTACTTCTATGGCTTGATTCATGTTCTATAAAATTTTTGATGGTTTGAGATTGTTTTTGTTGCTCTAGATATCCTACAGTAGTATCAGAATCATGAATTTCTCCTAAAATATCTTGTATGTTGTCTAATTGTTCTACAGTTTTTTCGACTCCTTTGTCTTGATCTGAAATTAATTCTAAATGATATCTAAGTTTTTTGCAATCTTTTCGTAATTGATGTAATTTCTCTTTTTTTCTTTCATTCTTTATTACAACACCTAACTCTTTTCTTATTTTATCATTCAATTTTTTTGACACTTTTTGAAAACGTTTTTGAATTTTATTGTTAGCGTTGTCTAGTTCAGTTCCTATTTGAGGAGAGTCATATCTATCCAAATTTTGTGCTATCTTTTTAGCAATTTCGAGCTGAAATTCTTTTTCCTGTTGAATTTTATCTTTCAATGGATTATTTTTTTTATTGAAACCATTATGACCATCCATTTTTTCTAAAAATATATCATAATCTCTTATTTGACTATTTGATTTAAAGAGATCTTGTCCTAAATTTACATAGTTTTTTATTGGCCTATTTTTTCTATATTTTTTTGGTAATGCATAATAGGCAGCATTTAATCTTCTGATAGATTTTCTTAAATCATGTATATTCTTATCATTAGGATTTTTAAGGTAAAGTTTTAATAAATTCTTAACATTTTCAAAATTAGTATTTATCTTATCAATCGTCTGTTTAGAAGAAAATGTTGTTATAGTCATAAGGAAGAATTTAGTCTTTGAGTAATATAAATGTCATTTTAATATAACATATTGATTTCTATATTGTTTTAAGAAATTATTAATAATAAAAAATCAATCTATATTTATTTTACAATATACCTTATTTTGAAATACAGAGATATACTTTATCTTTGCAAAATATAATTAAAATTTATTTGAACTACATTTGCTATTACTGCTCAACTTTTTGAATATCATAAATTTATAATATAGTATAGATTTCAAAAAACGTGGATTAAGTTGACTATTATATGTTTTAAATACGAAGAGAATTTGATTTGTAAAAAATACCAATAATCTCTTAGTCCTATTAACACTCATTCACATTTGAAAACAATAATAGCTGAAGAAAATTGTCTTTGTTCATATCAGGCATAAGAAATAATCCTTATTTTAAAACTATATTTTAAACATATCAAAAAAGGGCAGCTATAAATAAATAAATAATATTTCAACAATTAGCTTATTGATAATACGAGCCTTAAAGTATACTATAACCCAGCATCAAAAAACTTCCTATATAACGACTACCAGCTATAGGCATGTGTTATGCTAATTGAGTAACAGTAAGATATGGTTGATAAGATTAGTAACTGATATTTATTCTGAATATAAACAAGAATCAGAAAACTTATTTCGTGTTTCCATATTTAGAATTTATTATGACTTATAACTCCCTTGCATGAATAAAATCAATTAATTTACATTCTACACCGTAATCAAACGTGCCCCATGAGTCTATTGACAAATCTATATTTGCCAAGGAACAAGTCTTCATTACATATCTTTGTCCAATTATTCTTTCAACAACATCTTCTATGGTAGGGTTATGTCCAACTAATAGAACTATTTTATTTTCATTTTTGATATTCTGAATTACATCTATGTAATTCTCTATAGTAGCAGCATATAATATATTAGATTCAAGAATTTTTTTATCATACCCAGATTTTTTAGCAATTATATCTGCAGTTTTATTTGCTCTTTTTGCTGGTGAGCTGATAATTAGATCAGGTATTAAATTTTCTTTTTTTAAAAAGTTTCCCATCGTTGATGCATTTTGTTTTCCTCTATTATTGAGCGGTCTATCATAATCGGAAAGTGAAGAATCATCCCAACTAGATTTTGCATGACGTAATAGTAATAATTTTTTCTTCATTTGTTTGTAAATTATTTGCATCCCCTTAAACATTTATATTATACGGAAAAAATATTTCATATTTTTTAAAATTATTAATATTTATGGATACACTTCAAAATATAATTAAGTTTATTAAAGTCATATTCTTTGATCTATGACTTCAATTCATCATTGCGATAAACTTAACTATATTTTTTCGTAGTAATTTTATACAGATCCTACTTTTTTACACTTCGATTTAATAGATCTAAATATTTGTAATTAGTTATGAAAGGAAATATATCAGTACTATATATGTATGATAAACTCTATCTAAAGGCGAAAAAATAGCTACATATCATTTAGGTTTTTCTTCCTCTAATTTTTGTATAGTTTTATGGATCGATTTCTTAACATCGTCTAATAATTCTAATAAAGTCTTTTCTTTAGATCCTTCATTATCCTTACTTTCTATTTCACTGTTATAATATTTCATCCATGAATAAGTTCGTTGTATATTTTTAAATAATTCAAAAGATAATAGCGAATGATTGCCCGATAAAACTATAGCATCCCACATGTCGGTAAAAAAAGGTTTGTAATCTCTGTATTGTAATGATTCATCTATAAAATGTAATCTCTGTTCAAGATCATCTTTAATAAATATGAAAAGATTATTCTTTGTTTGTTTATCTTGTTCACGTTGTGATCTTTTATATGACCAATGTTCTAAATATACTGTAAACCAAATTATTCCGGCAAGTAATACCATTTCTACAAATAAATAATCCCATTCTATTGCCAATTTTTTCACCTTGTTATAAATTTAATGATAGATTTTATTTATCGTTATTGGTAATTGTATTATTATTTTAAATAACTTTCTTATACAAAATAAAAGGTAGTTGTTAAAAATAACAATTTTCTAATCTGATATTAATATTTATCCCATCTATCTAAAGAATTTCAATATTTTTGGTTTAGAAATAGTATTAGGACGTTTAATACATATTGTCATCATAAGGATATTCATAACTGATCCAATCTATTACAGTTTTTAACAATGCATTTACATTAGTTTTTCAAACTTTATAATTTCCTTTTTATAAACAATAAATAATATTGGTATTATTTATATTGAACATTTGAGATTATCTTTCAAATATATATTCCATTTTTTAATTATTATTATTATTATTATTATTAT
>DATFCH010000465.1:0-5107 GCA_035253345.1 Nitrososphaeraceae archaeon | reverse complement strand
GCATATTTGAATAAAAATATTTTAATAAAATATTAAAGAATAATTCTATAAATATATTCGTTATAAAAAAGGTAATGTATTTTTTCAAAAATAGATCAATTAATCTACTCGTAAACATGTAAATATATGACTACAACTAGTAACTGACTTTGGTTAAGAATTAGCCATAAATTTTATATTTTATAAAATCATATGAAATATATGGAAATCCACACGGTAAATTGAAACAAACACAAATAGAATTAATAAATAATATGTAATTTATCAAAAAATATGAATCAATTAAACGGTAATAAAGAAAATAATCAAGGTAACCAAGATAGGCAAAGTGGTCAGGATAATATTAATTCTAACACTACTCAGTGGGCAGACTTAGTTGGTACACTCTTTGAACGATTGACAGGT
Organism: Nitrososphaeraceae archaeon; assembly: GCA_035253345.1. Classification (GTDB taxonomy): domain Archaea; phylum Thermoproteota; class Nitrososphaeria; order Nitrososphaerales; family Nitrososphaeraceae; genus TH1177. The sequence goes on along the minus strand of DATFCH010000465.1, from coordinate 4,702 downwards.
AAAGAAGCAATAATAACCTATGAATTTGATAATCTTGTAATAGATATACCAAAAGCTGCTGGTCCAGGAGGTAAAGACTTAGGCTCTGCTAAATGGAAAATAAATGGAAAATTAATAATAAAAGGCGAAGCACATTCTCAAAGTAGAGAAAAATATTAATGGATGATTATAATTGCCAGATTGGGATAACATAAATTCTGAATCACAATCTATCGGTGACATTTTTATGAATATTCTTGTCAAAGGATTAAGTTATACGAATGGAACTATAAAAATAGCAATTAATAATAACGATTCTTTAAAAATAGAAAGTGCAAATAAAAATATAAAATTAGACATAACTGATCCATCATTTTTTGAAAATACAATCGAAACTCTAAAAGACGACAAGATAACTGATTTTTTCAAATATATTAAGGAAGCAAAAGAATTTGCTCAGAAACTTTCAGAAAATGAGTTAACTCTATCTATACTTAATAGAGGCGAAAATGCAATTACCTTAGGGAAAAATGCTAGTCCTACATTTTCTAAATTAATTACTAGAAGTAATAACATTCAGATTGATAGTGTAAGAAAATCTATTAAATTGGCATCTGATATCGACAAAGAAGAAGAAGACTAAGAAAAATAGCAGAGATCGTTATGATCGTGAATAAGTTTGAATTATAGAGTGTAGTTATAACCTTAAAATAAGGTATTATGGGATACGGTACTTTACCACAACCCACATTAAACCATAGTATAATAATCTACTACTATATCCTATCTCTGTGTCTGTCAAATAAATAGTAGTAGTAGTAGGTTATAGTTTATGTTTGCGTAATCAAAGCAATATTTCATTGGTTCTTTAAAGTTTAAGAATTTTAATTAATAATTCCGGTTAAAATGTTTTGGTAATGGTTTAAGTGGAGGATGTCTATTAGTTTGAGAACATTGCAAATTGTTTTTATTTGTTTTAATTCTTCTATTTCTGCCTTTAGATTTGAACGAGTTTGATATTAATTAGCAGTATCAGTAGCATTTCGAAGAACATTTTCTATTTCTTTTATAGGTATTTTATTTCTTAATAAAAAAGTATATTTTAAATAAATCATCTAATAATATTCACTCTTAATGAATATGTTATAGAGGTTTTTCATATTTTACAATCGTAAAAACTCTCCAATATCTTCTTTGTCAAAAATCTAGGTTTAAATCAATACTACCTCAACGGATGTTTTCCCCTTAAGAAACAATTCATAAGCTAGGCAACATTTGCAACCTTCTAATGTATCAATATGATATCCATATTATAAAAAAAGTTACTAATTTTACTAGAGTTTAAATAAGAAAATAGAAAAAGAAATCTTTGCAATTCATTTAATTATTTACTTATTATACTGATTCTGGTTTTTGGAACATTAGTAACAATCCTGTTATTTTTATTGTAATAATATTTTCCTTCTCATATGGCAGGAGAAGTTATACTTTAATTACTCATATTCAGAGGAGAAAGAGAATATTACTTATATAATGATTAATGACAAACGAGATAGTGAAAATAAGGATATTTTACCATAAAGTTGACTAAGAGTAATAATAGCTATATATTATTGGTAGATGATGAAAAAGATATTCTCTTATTATATGGTATTTGGCTAACCTCCGACGGATATCAAACAGTTTCTTTTGATAATCCTATTGAAGCATTACATTATCTTGAAAAAAATGACAATTTTTCTGATTGTTCTTTAGTTATAACTGATTATAAAATGCCTCAAATGTCTGGAATAGATTTGATAAAAAAGATAAGAGAAAAAGATATGAATTATAAAATTAAAATTATGCTTATTAGTGCTTATTTAAAAAATGGTATTCTAAAAGATAATCCATATCTTGGGAAAATAGATAAAATTCTTGAAAAACCTCTAACTCTAGACACATTAAAAAAGGGAATTTCAGAATTAATTGATTAAAATTAATTCTATTATTATTCAGAGTATTATATTGTGGTCTTAACAACATCCTGAAAATAAACACGTTCTATTCTACTTTAGTAACAGAAATTGAAACATGGTTGAATATCTATTAGAAACAGGAGTGATAATTAAAGCAATAACCTATTAAAACAAGTTAAAAAAACTCCAATTTGTCTTCCATTTATATTACTTTTGTATGTAATGTAAGATATCCATGCAGTCTGCTCCTGCCTTTCATTTAACCAATATTCCATCAAATGAACATATAATGCTTTTATATGATAGAGATGATGAACGCGACAATGCTGCTGTAGATTACATTAATAAAGGATTAAAGAGTGGATATCAATGCATTTATGCATCTGTCAATGCATATGATAGTAAAAGTAGCTCTGCTATTTCAAACTTGTCCTATAAAATTGATAATTATAAAGAAAATTTTGAAAGTGGGGAACTACAAGTTGTTGATTTTAAACCTTATTATGAGTCAGCACTTGACATAAATTTACGTCATATTTGTATTAGAAAATATAGATGACATTATAAGCAATTAAGACTCTTTTGTGATTACCAGTCTCGTAGGCATACTATCATTAACCATTATTGCAACAGGTTTAATTGTAATATTAATGATAATTAGTAGTAGTAAGGACGTTAGAATAATTGAAATCGGATACAGTCAATCTAATGCCAATGATAATAATACAAATTCTGTTAATACCCTCAATTCTACCAATCTTCCTGTTCTTTTGATTCATGGTTATACGGCAGATTCTACTGTTTGGAATAAATAGGTAGATTTACTCAAAAAGGAAAATATTTCTGCTTTTCCTATAACTTTTAAACAATCAGATGATAAATGTGGGTCATCTGCAGAACATGCAAAGAATTATCAAAAATAATTGGACAAATCAAAGAGAAAACTGGGCAGAATAAAGTGAGTATTGTTGGTCACAGCAAAGGAGGATTGGATGCAAGAGTATACTTGGCAAATGAGACAAAGGATGTTGCAAATCTTATTATGATTGGAACACCAAATGCAGGCTCACCATTAACAGAATCAAGTGAAGATTGTGAACCTGCTGTATATGATTTAAGACCTGGCGTAGCAGCTACTGAAGTAAAATGAATCCAAACACAAAATACTATACTATTGCAAGTGATTGGAACCCTGAAGAAGGGAATTGTAAGGTAACAAGTTTTCTACCTATGGAAGAAGCAGGATTCTCTAAACTTTCTAAACCTAATGATGGAATGATGCCTTTATCAAATGTAGAATCACAAGATTATTTTATTAATCTTGGACACAGCAAAAGTTGTCATCTTAATCTAATGAGTGAATATGAATACAGATTAGCAAAAGAAATTATTAACGCTGATATGAGTAAGAATCAAATAGACTCTCAAAAACAACAACAACAAAAAAGAAATCAGAATCAAGGTATAGCTTTAGACTTGACTACCCCTACCGCTGATAATTTGTATGGTGGTGATACAAAAGGTAGCTTTGACTTGGATTTTAATAATTCTGTCGTTAATTGTATTCCTAAAATGAATGAACCATCTGCAAAATGTAAAGTGTATGAAGGTTGGTTTGAAGATAAAGTAGACCAGTCAGGTTATAGATTAAGTGTAGGTCAAGTCAGTGGAGACAATAACAGTATGCTTGCTATAATCAAACTATGGTAAATCCCTATACATATACAGTATTTTTTGTTACTGCTGAACCTGTTAAAGACCTAGACCCTCGACCTTCAGATATTGTAGTAGCAACAAAATTACCATTACCATTTGGACAATAATCCTTTTTTAAATGAATTATTGTTGTCGTACAAGAAATATCGATTTATTAAATTTAATCTGAGATTTTTTAAAATTTTATTTAATACTGATGTTAATTCTCTTCCTCTTTAGGATTTTTATATAGATACATGAAAGAAGATTAATTTTAAAAAAAAGAATACTAAACTCTGCTGCTATTACTGCTATTATACGATGTTGTTAATTTATTTATCATAGTTTGGATGCAATCTTAAAGTCATTAATAAAAAGGACAAATCCCTTTTCTGATAGGAGGTACTATTACTGGAATTATTATGACATACTATTATGGTTTTTTATTTACTATTATAGTAAATAGTATAATATGGTATGCGATATCTTATTTAGTTAACAAATATTATTACAAATCTAAAGGAGTCGATGATCAAAAATATTTCATTCAATACGGTCTATCTAAGATAAAATCTAGAAATAAAAGAGTAAAGACCAGTTAGGTAACTCATTATTTTTAAACGACTTTATGAAAATTATTTATCAAAGGTTCACTATTCATTGGTATTTCTAGCATATTTTATCCCCAATGTTAGGAATTAACACTAACATTTCTATAAATCTTTTAATAACTATGTTGATAGAATAGGCTTGTGTTTCAACACCATGATGACGATGGATTCAAAAAAATTATCGATGAATTTATACTATCTTCATCAGATACTGAATCAATAAAAAATATAGATTTTGAGGCATCTAAATTAGGAATTTCTTTTTATCAAATGATGTTTATCTTAATTCAAAAAGATGCTATTCGTAATAGAAAATCTCAAAGATAAGATAGATACTATAAAATATTCTAATATTATTTATAAATATTACAATAGGAAGATAACATTTGAATAATAAAGTGGAATCTATTGCTATCAGGATATTTAGCTTTTATTGTTAGAAACTTATTTGAGAATAGA
>DATFCH010000464.1:0-10919 GCA_035253345.1 Nitrososphaeraceae archaeon | reverse complement strand
TTTTGACCGACACCCAGAACAATATTTGCTCCATTTTTTTTTAAAGTTTCTTCTATTAAATATTCTCGTTCTTTGGTTCTGTAAAAAAGATTTACCTCTAGAAGGGCACCTGTTTCATTTGCTAATTCTACAATATCCTTTGGGCATAAGGCGGCTGTATTTCCGTTAACTGATATTATAGGTCTCTTTGCAAGTAATAGTAATCCAGCTGCTGCTTTAATTGCATTCAAAGCAAAGGTTGAAGTCTTTTCACCTAAAAGGTAATCAAATGCTTCGCCTCGACCATGAGCTATTAATCCCTCACCAACAACTAGACCTGACTTTAATCCGTTAACAAGTAGTTCTCTCAGTGCAAGAGATTTTGCTCTAGGATGATTAGAAGGTATAGGATTGAAGTTATTATCGTTAGTGTTGTTGTTGTTGTTGTTGTTATTGTCAGGCTCATTCATAATTTTTTATTAAAGCTCCTTTATTATCAATATCAGAAATTATCAAGGTACCTGGAAACCTCCTCAAAATCGATGCTACTTGTGAAACATCTTCAGACTTTACTAATGTAAAAACCGTTTGTCCAAACAACGCTACACTACAAACGAATTCTAGACGGTTTAATTCCTGTATAGGTCTTTCGCAAGCACCTTTTGTTAATTTTAAATAATCTGCAAATTTATGAGCCATCCCTAAAAAAGATTTAATATCTTTTGTTAATAATAATTGTTCTATCATACTACTGCCAAGTTTATTAGCATTGTTTGAATAATTACTAAGAATTTGTTTAGTTAAGATTGGATTAATACAAAGAACTACAGCTTTATAATTATCTATTTTTATTTTAGTCACTTTACCTATTCCTGGAGCACCAAAACTAGTTCGGATTTCCAATCCTCCATAGAATTCAGCTATTACGGTTCCTAGTCCGGTCTTACAAGATATTTCAGCAACATGTGCAATTTGAGCTGCCCGTTCTTTTGATAATCCTAAACCAAGAGATTTATTCAAAGCATATGAAAGACTCAAAGCAGCTGCACCACTGGTTCCTAATCCATAACCTATAGGAACATCTACAAAATGATTTATATCGATGAAATATGATGATAAATTAAAATTATTGAGATAATATTGAACAACCCATTTTGAAACCTCGAGATTGTTAACTGTAGAACGATTTAGGGAAATTTGAAAACCATTATTTTGAGATCTGTATAAATTTACTTCTGAAGTTACTCCTTTTGTTAAAGAAAATCCTGCTCCTTTGGAACCATAATAAAGAAAATCCTTATTTTTTCTGTTTATGCTAGTATTTTGATCTGGTATTTCAAAAAAACCTGTAATATGACTAGGACAGAAAGCAGTGCATCTTCCAATAAAATCACGTTGTATATTAGGAAGGTTAGCACCTGTTTCTGAATAGATCATATAGAATAAATGTAAAGATTTAAAGAAAATATAAAAATATCGTTAAAAAATATAATAGTTTGAGTTATTTGAAACATCTTAAATTTCAAATTGCTTTTGTTTAATATTGTCTATTATAAAGTAAAATTATTTCTAAAATGAAAATTTAGGAAATATTAAAACATCTCAACAATTCATTAAATATCATGATAAAAAAGAAATAGAATAGAAAACAAGAGAAAAATTTTATATAAAAAGAATAATAGAGAGATAACTATTGTCCAAAGATATAGAAATTATTTGTATCGGAAATGAGATACTTAACGGGACAACAATTGAAAAAAATTCAACATGGTTAACAAAAAGAATTAGACAAATTGGGGGCACAGTTTCACGAATTACTATAATTCGAGATAATTTTAACGAGATTGAATCTACTATTAATGAAGCATTAGATCGTAGGCCTATATGGATTATAACTTCAGGAGGGTTAGGTCCTACTTATGATGATATCACCATAGAATCTATTGGTAGAACCTTGAAAAGAAATTTAATTTATCATCCTAATGCTCTGGCAATTTTAAAGAGAAATTACTTGAAACGAGGTATAAAGAAATTAAACAAATATCAATTAAAAATGGCCTTTGTACCTGATGATTCAGAAATAATTGATAATTCAATAGGAACAGCACCATCAATATTGATTTCTGCCAGAGATACAAAAATAGTTTGCTTGCCTGGAGTACCTATTGAATTAAGAAATATTTTTAAAAAGAAAATTTTAATAATGATAAAAGATGAATACAATGGAATTTTTTTTAAAGAACAGCTCTTGAAGACTATAAAAGTCAGGGAGAGTTATATAGCACAATTTTTAGAAAAAACGATTAGAGAATACAACAATAAGAACAATTTTGATCTCTATCTAAAAACACATGCCAAAAATCCAAAATCAAATATACCGAAAATGAATATTTATGTGTACGTAAAAGGCGATAATGAGAAAATGGTAACAATGATATTCAATAATATATTGAACAAGATCAAACGAGAAATTTACAGACTCAAAGGAGAAATATTGTGATTGTGATTATTCAATTAACCGCAAGAATGGTATTTGTTGATATGACTGGACGTAAAGAACTCTCAGTACTCACATATAGCTTTAAATTTGCTGGACCCATTGGAATTTTACTTGTTTCTTGTTTTGTTAAAGCAATTTCAAAGTATCCTAATTTATCATTTGTTGGTAAGGCTTTTCCTTGTGAAATAATTTTACCATTATAATCTAATAGAAAAAATTCATTTGAAATTGATGATAGGTTACCTACTGGAGGAAGGTTATCGATTAGAATTTCAAATTCAAACTTTTTTGCTTCTCCTATTTTTAGAAACTTTGAAGCATTGATAGGATTAATCTGAATGGAATTAGGTTTTTGAAATGTGGACCAATAACCTCTCGTGAAGGGATAAGTAGGATCATCAAAGAATTTTAAATCAATTATTCTACCTGATGGATTATAATTATCCAAGTAGAAAGCTCCATTACTTATAAGAGCATGATGATGGTTTTCTATCCACTGTATAGTTGCATCGTATCTTTTTTTTGCTTCTTCTAGACTTACAATATTTTTAAGAGGAGGTGGTATATAATTTTCATTTTTCATCTTTATCAATTCCTTTTTTATTAAATTAGCATGTTCCGGGATTATCAATGATAACCATTCTGAATTCTTTGTAGTTGATTCAGATTTAGAAAATGAAACATCATTTGATAAAACTAGTCTTTCAGAAGCTGCGGTTATCTCCCAAGGTTCTTGGGCCCATACTCCTGCACTGGCTGCTATTTCTTTATCGTCATAATGCCATTGATCTAGATAGGATTCTACGATATCATCAGAAATAAATCTAACACCTTTAAAATATGGTAAACCTAGTTCGACCCTAGAAGTATATTCTGGATCGACAGTTAGATCATTATCACCGTTATTTGTACCCCATTCGTACATAAAATACAGAGAATATAACAGATCAGATTTATCCATTGGAATCCCATTATGCCAATTCGAATAAAGAATTTTATATGTGACTTTGCTCAATGATGTAGAATTATTTTCTACAGGTACCCAACCTAATGTACTATTCCATTTTATTGTATCAGGGTGAATTGGCAATCTTTCATGCGGGCCATAGGAAGTAGAATTGAGAATCTGATTTCTCATTGAGATAACTTCTCCAGTGTAAGGATGTCTGAGAGTAGCACTGTCTGCGATATTTGAATATATATTTATGCTGTATGCGTCACTAAAACCACCTATAGTATTCCAAGCACCTTGGTAAATTTGTTTCACACCTATTTTTAATGAATCTCCTCGTTCTGATTTAGCATTAAGCAAGGAATATTTACTTGGTATCCCAGCACCAAAATCATTTACGAAACCAGAAATAGAAGCTGAAACAGCGTAAGGATCGATATTTTTAACTAAAAATATACGTACAGACTCCTCGATTCCCATTTTTGTTGCTTCATTAAGTAAAGTATTTCTTTCGCTTTCAGAGCTAAAATTTGAGAACACCAATTTTTGAGTTATTTTATCCAATGTAGAATTTTGATATTGCCAAAATCCTGGATTTTGATTTCCAGGCATGTTAGCATACCATGGTGCATACATTTGGGCAGCTACAGCATCATTATATTTCGTAAATGAAGTAGATCCGCTAAACCCTTCCGTGTACACATGCCATAAGAAATCTTGTGGATCAGATCCTTGGGTCAGAGTGACAGCTTTGTTTAGGTCACTGTAATCTTTTATAACTGTAAAACCAATCTGTTCTAAAGCGCTTGATACTAACTCCCCTAAAATTTTCCTTTGTAGATCATCGCTTCTTATTAAGACCTTTATTTTAATTGGTTTATCTTCAAAAAACCATTTACCATTTTTAAAATTTGCATTATGTTCAAGCAATGTTTTTTTCACCAGTTGTACTGCATATTCTGGATCATAACGAAAACCAAATGATTCAACGGTATCCATTACTACAGGATATTCAGAGGAAAAAAGACCAAATGGATCTGACATTGGAATTCCATAACCATGTAATATTTCATTTGAGATAAAATTTCGATTTATTAAATAATTTATGGCAAATCTAACGTCACGATATTGAAATGGATTCATAGAATCGTTAGTTGAGGAAGGAGCAGGATTTAATAAAATCCCAAATGAACCGCCGATTTTATCAAATAAATTGATAGTTTCATCATTTTTTATATCTGATATTAAATCGAGCGGAATGCGAAAAAAATAAGTATCCAAATTACCAGATTTTATTTCCTCGAGCGCTACATTTTCATCTAAATAATGAATAAATCTTGCATTATTAATATATGAAGCATTGTTAGTAAATAATTCTTCAGGTTCTTTTTTTTCTTCTTCCTGTTGTATTGATAATTCATAATAATACAAATAACTGACAATAAAAAAAATTATTAAAAAATTAAATAGAATATTGTTATTATTTATTTTTATCATAACTTGTATTTTGCTAAATAACCGATAAAATTTAGATAAAATAAAAATATTCTTTCATATAAAAAAAATTGTTAAAGTTTGAGGTGAGTTTTTAATCCTTTATACCGGTTTCGTATAGTTACTTCTGTAACACCTGCTGCCTCTGCCACATCCTTCTGTGTTTTATTTTCTCCATTCATAACACATGCAACATATAATGCTGCTGCGGCAAGGCCCATGGGATCCTTACCAGCAGAAATCTTACCTTCCTCTGCCTTTTTAAGAATTTCAAGGGCTTTACGTTTTGTTTTCTCAGATAAACCTGCTTTACTAGCAATTCTAGCAACACACTTCACCGGATCAACAACTGGCATTCTTAGATCAAGTTCTCTGATCAACAGTCTATAACAGCGTGCCACATCCTTCTTTTTGATATTACTTGCATTTGCTATATCTTTTAAGGTTCTAGGAGTTTCTGTATCGCGACATGCTGCATATAATGCAGCAGCTACTAAGGCAGAAATTGATCTTCCTCGAACTAGCCCTTTTTCTAAAGCTTTTCTATAAACATAGGCAGCTTTTTCAATTACAGCATCACCTACTGCTAACTTATCTTTTAGCCTATCTAATTCGCTAAACGCTTGTCTAAAGTTACGATCTACTGGCTCATGAACCTGACTTCTACTATCCCAGGTTCTAAGCCTTTCAATCGTACTTTTCATTGAAGAAGAGAGAGGCTTGCCTGAAGCATCTTTATCTACTGGTCCGATAATCGTAGCTAGCCCCATATCATGCATAGCTAGAGAAGTAGGAATTCCAGCACGGCTTCGATCCTCATGCTCCTCTTTCGAAAATGCCCGCCATTCTGGACCAGTTTCTTCAATCCTTTCATTAATGACAAAACCACAATTTCCGCAAAACATTTCACCTGTGGAATTATCAGTCACCATTGGACCTTTGCCACATCGTGGACAATGATCACCAAAAAGAGAGATATCTTTAACCATTCATTTCACCACAAAACTTTTTAATAACTAAATTCGTATTATTTATGTTTTTTTCTAATATATAAATATTACCATGCTAAAAATCTACATCTGTTTTGAACTAGACCAGAATTTGATTTTCATTATTACTGTACTTCAATTGCTTCTTGATTAAATCCTTTTTTTACAAGATAACCTTTAACATCATCTCGATGATCGCCTTGTAACATAATAAAACCGTCTTTCGCAGTTCCCCCACATGCAAACTGACTTTTTAGTTCTTTGACAATATTTTGCATGTTAGTAACTTTAGGATCTATTCCTTCAATCATTGTTGTAGTCTTTGAAAATCTCCTTGTTTCAAGGCGGATGATTATTCTTGTCTCTTCTTTTTCTAGTTCACCACAAGGACATAAATCATCAGGTAATCCACATTTTTTACATATAACCGCCATAATTTATTTATCTATAATTTCCTTATCTTCTTATTAAGCCTTACCTACTAAATATAAATATCCTAGTATAAGTTAATTGACCTTAATTATACTAGAGGAAATTACCGATAGCTATTTATGTAATGAAATCTTAAAGCTTCTAAAATTGAGTAGCAAAAAGAAAAATGCACCTTTACCTGCCTCAAGTGCCGGATTATTGAGGTTTTTTGAAGATGAGACTAAAGGAATAAAAATAAAACCAGAACTAGTTCTTGGTGTCACTGGAGCCTTAATAGGAATTTCTATTCTAATAAGAATCATATTCCCTGTAGCAGGTTCCTAATGCTGTTTGCAAATGGAACATGGAAAATGGTCACTCTGATAGTGTCTCCAATATTCATAAAAGATGGTCACTCACTCGAATAAATTTTTCTTCATACAAGATTTCGTTATTAATATCACTAGTTAGTTCTTTAATTATAATAATTTTTGAAACCTATTTTTATCTTAAGCTGGACTTCGTAGAAATAGTAGGCTTTATTATTATAGGTATATCTTTTCTTGCATCAAGTTATTTTATAGATCTTTTCTTATTAAGAAAAAAAACCAAAGTAAACAAAATATCAAAAGTTCTCCACGTATCTGCTTTTTCTAATTTGCTTTGGATGGGTTTACTAATCTTTGGGTATCTGTCTTTCATTATTTTTCACAAAGAAAATTTACCTATTGAGCACTTACTGGAAGGAGCTATGTTAGCAATAGGCTTGAGAATTGGAATATTTACTTCAGTTTTTGGAGCTGATTTACTCAAAGCAATTAGTATTGCAATTATTCAACCTATGATTTTTCTATCTTTAACTATTCCTTATTTTATGCTTTATGGAGTTTTTTCCAATATTTTAGCTATTTTGTTTGGCTTGGCTATAATAGGACTAGGTATAACATGGACAATATTTGCAGATCGAGCTGGAAGACCTAATGTACTAAGTACTTTTGCAGTGTTACAAGCTTTTCTATTAGCATGGACTGAAAATAGAGTTGAAGATATAGAGAAAATACTTCTATCCAAATCCAAAGACGAGTTAGTTACTACAGAAATGATAGAATTTTATACGAAAGATCAAAATCAATTATTGGTTTTACCCAATATTCATCCAGGGCCTTTTAAGGAAATTGGAGGAAGCAATCTCCCTTATCAAATTTATAGATATTTTACCCAAAACGCAGTAGTTTTCCATAGTGCATCAGATCATTCGTTAAATATTCCTTCAAAAAATGAAGTTAGAAAGTATTTAGAAACGTTATCAAATACAAGTAATATCTCAGAAGAGGGTGATACTTGTACAGACCCTATACAAATAAAAATTAACAATGCGACGGCTACAGGAATAGTCTTTGGCAACACAGTCATTTTGATGCTCTCTAATTCACCATTTGGAATGGACGACCTACCAGAAAAGATCGGATGGGAATTAAATAGAATAGCAAAGAACTATGGGTATAAGAAGGTCATTCTAATAGATAGTCACAATGCTATGGGAAGGAATAATAATAATAATAAAAGTGAAGATATACTTAAAGCTGGAAAAGATTGTTTAAAGAATTTAAAACAACTACCTCAATATCAATTTAAATTTAATATTTCAAATACAAATGAGATAGAACATAATTTGGAGTATGGTGAAGATCTTGGAAAAAGTGGTCTTTCTGTAATTCTTTTTGAGATAATCTATAATGGCGATAAAGAACTAAACAGTAACAAAATAAAAACTAATCTAAAATATGCAATAGGATGGGCAGATGCCAATAATATGGAAAATGGGTTAAGGGAATACATCATCAATTCTTTAGAACAAAATGGAATAAAAATGTTAGAATTATGTACTTCTGATACTCATGAAAACTCAGGATTTAGAACATCACAAGGTTACTTTCCCTTTGGACAGATAACTAAATTTGAAACAATAGCAAATCACTATTTAAAACTGATAGAGTTAGCTAACAAAAAACTCAAAAAATCCCAATATAAAATATCACGTAGTGAATCAAAAGTAAAAGTAATGGGCAAGAATCAGTTTGAAGATTATTCAAAGGCATTGGACAAAGCTATGTATTTGACAAAAATCTTCTTGATTGTTACCTTTGGTGTAACTTTAATCATGCTGATAAAGTAGAATATTATATAATAATTTTCCTTTACTATAAAAATTAGATTGATATGCTAAGTTTATCTATTTTGTTTTTATTAATGGTATAAAATATCAATACGAAATAACCTAATATTTAATTATTTAAGGTAATGAAGATTAAATCAGGTATATATGGTAAACCTTAATATGAATTGTATTAAATACTTCCTATAAAATTGTGATATTTTTTATTCTAAAAAAATACTCATTTTTTCATAAACAATAGCAAAATAATATTAAATCAAGTAATTAAATTGATTGGTATAAATAATAAATCTAATTAAATTCATAACGATACTTCGGTAGATAACACCAATTTAGAGTTTATTCTAATAGTCGTTGTTATTGTCTATTATAGAGTATATTTATTATGAAAAAAGTATTGATAATATCATGGGACAAATGTATTTCAGAAAAAATATACCGCTTAAGTAAATCATTAATTTTTTACTAGTTGGAAATTAAATAGTAAAAAATATATTAATTTTATTATACATCTACATAATTATTTCCTTTGATTGGACTATGATTTAAAATATTTCCATTTTGTTATATTTTGTAATTATTTTTTTACTATTGATTAAAGTGTAATAAAGTATAAGGTAAAATTATACTTATGAGTAATGACGCCAAAAATTCTGAGACACTTGCCCAAACATCGAATTTAGAAAATAAAAATGACTCCATAGAAAAAACCAAGGACTCAGAAAAAACCAAGGAAAGCAATGGAACCTTGAAAAATCAAATAGTTAATAAAATAGTAGAATTGGCAGGGTTAAACGGAATTGAAGACTCTTATGATAGATCTTCTAACTTAAAATTTATAACATTCGGCCTATTTGCATTAATTGGCTTTATAGTAATAATTTATGCCTTATTAGTAGCAGTAGTATCGGATACCATTATTCAATCTGCAAATGTATTTTTTGTAGTAACTATAATAAGTATTTCAACATTAGTAGGAACACTATTATATCAAATTCAACCAATGAAATAGAAGCTAATTTATTGATACTTAATATTTGATTTCATTTTATAACTAATTATTTGATACAGGTTTAATTTCATCTAACAGATTCAACTATTACTTTAAAAAAATATTAACGGATCCTAAAGATACAACTCATAACTTATCATGCATATTTAATATTTTTCAAATTATTGAAGTAGCCCAATTCATAATACCTAAACAAATTAAGAACTTATTAAATTAGCTATTTACTAAGTGCTTTTCTTACTTCAGGTAATGCTAAAGTAAATCCAACATGTATACAATCAAATTTATCATCAGTAATACATTTCAAATTTTTGTTTTTAATTTGTACTTCAATTAATCTATTATTTTTACGTAAATCTTTTAAAATAACGGTATCATCATTTAAACTAATTAAAGATATTAATTGTGCTTTCTTTAATATTTGTCTTCGTTCAAGCTCAATTAATGCAGATTCTGATATAAAAGAAGCAAAAGAAAGAGTGGGATTTTTGCTTTTTTCGGTATTATATATTTCTTCTAATTTTTTTAGAACTTTTCCACTGAACGTAATTGTTCTCTGTCCGGGTTGAGGCATATATTATATCTATGTTAATACCTTAATATATTTAACGTTTAAATACCATTTCTAACCGTTATTAACTATAGTAAACATGAATGATTTAACAAATATTAAGTGGAAAAAAGATGTAATGCCCATAATAAAAGAAAGAATAGAACTATTCAAGACCTATGGTCTAATTCCAAGTCTCAAAACAATATTTTATTCTTTAGTTCTTTTAAACATTCTTCCTAATTCACATAATTATTATAGATATTTAATCAAGTATACAAAAAATGCTAGAATTAGCGGCGAGCTTCCTATAGATTGTTTTCCTGAACAGAATCTACCTAGAATATCGAATCCAGGAGAAAATTTAGACTCAGCAAAATCTTATGTCCAAAGAATAGTTAAATATCTTGAATATGTTTCATCACCAAATTCAATATACAAATATCAATTCAATAACAATGCGTATAAACCTTTTCCCATAATAGAAATATGGCTTGAAAACAAATCACTAGCCTATACTTTTGATAATTTATTAAGAAATTATGGTATAAATATTATTTCAAATCAAGGGTTTAATATTCCTCGGTTCATTAATAAAAATCTATATCGCTTGAAACAATCTATGAATGATGAAAACAAATATATAAGATATTTTGGGAATTTTGATTTATTTAGTGATAATATTGATAACATAATTAAATATAATACACAGACGTTAAAATTAAACATAGATTTCAAAAAAATTGCGATTACAGAAGATCAAATGCGAAAATATCTATTACCTGAAAATCCTAATCCTACCATAACAAGAACATTAGACAATAATCCAAGAAAAAATTTTTATGTGAGCAAATAT
>DATFCH010000463.1:0-2047 GCA_035253345.1 Nitrososphaeraceae archaeon | reverse complement strand
ATGATGTAAAAATGTATAAATTATTAGGAATTAATAATGATTTACTTCCATAATTTAAAAAAAATCTAATCATAGTCAATAACCGATCTTAAAAATCCAAATCTCTTATATTCATCGACCAAAATTCTAGACAAATGTTTAGTTATATCTGTTATACTAATAATGCTAACAATTTTTTGATTATCCCCTAAAACTGGAAGACGTTTAATTCTATTTTTACTCATTTGTTGTGCGGCTGTCTCGATGGAATCATAGGACATGATTGTAATTACTGGGGAAGACATTATTTCCCTAAAGTGAATTTCACTAGGTGAGGTATTTTTTGAACAAACTTTTTTTATTATATCACGTTCAGTTATAATCCCAATCGGGGAGTTATTAGAATCTGTTACAATAATTGAACCTATCTTATGTTTTACCATGAGTTTTGATAAATCTAAGGCAGTTAAATCAGAATTTGAAGAGATGCCTACAATATATCTCTTTGGCATGATTTCGCTGACTGCACTCATAATTTTATTAAAATAAAGTTACTTTTTTATTTAACTCTCTAATCTTCAGAAATTTCAATTATGATTGATTTAATAATATTAGGTAAATTTTTAGGATTTATTAACTTAAAATAAAAATTTCAGATGCTATTCTCCTATATAAATAGATAAAATCTCTCTTTATTCTATCTGTAAAATTCTCTGATAGTTTATAAAAATTTATGTATAATACAAAAGCAGAAATAAATGATATTAATTTTCCTTGAATCTAAACAAATACTGAAAAAATAGAATAGCTGCATTTTCCTAGGTCAACTTAAATTTGGTTGTATAATTGCAAATATGGTTATATTGATAATATAATTCATAAGTGAGCTTTAAATATACTATTAAATTTGAATAAATCATCTGATTTGTTTCAATTTGGCAGATAAAATTTTGATAATAAAGAAAAAAAATAGTACATAGATAAAAGAATGGTGAAAAATAAAATTATTAAATTTGTAACCTGAATGAATTATAGGTTAGTTATAAATATAAAACGGTTAAGAAGTTTGGTTATTCATAAATCCGTATTGCATTATTTTTCCAATTTGTTCTAATTGGTACATTTGGATATCAATGTTTCCTAAATTAGCAACGAGTGTACTTCCTCTCGGAAGATTTTCCAAGGCTTTATTAGAGAGACTTTGCAATTCATTTTGAAGAGAGTCAATTAATGTTTGTGTTCCATTAGATATTGTTTGATTATTTATGAATAGAGCTTTGAATTTTTCTGATATGTCAGAAAGTTTCAAAATATTCCCTTCCTGAGCCTTCACATTAATGGATGAACTCAAAAATATTATTGAAACCGCAGTTAATAATATTATACCAAAGAGCAATTGTTTTACTTCTTTATCTAGGGATTTGAGCATACTTATTGAAATATTCATACTATATATATACATAAATAAATTAGCTAATTTTTATAAGTATTTTATACTTTTATGTAAATAGTTATTTGATTTCTAAAAAAAGAAAAATATTATAAAGTTTTTTGAAATTAATTAAACTTTTAATACTATTTTATAGATTAAAAAAATAACAAATTAGAAAATCAACTCAAGTTCTTTACCTACTTAAGTTAAATGTTGACTATTATTTATCATAAGGATCTATACTCTTATGGGATGACTAGGATGCACTTTCTTAATGTATTTATAGGAAAATAAGTTGTTATACTCAGATATTGAAGAAGATGGCAATTTGGTTCATTTATTTGGAAAGCAAATTAACAGATAGTACTAATTTATCTAATTAAAATCGCTGACCATCATAATAAGAATAATTTCCCAACAGAAATGGTATTCATAAATGCTAAAATACATATAAACCTGCTCAAAATATTTCAAGTCTAAAATCATTTAACTCAGTTGAAACAACGACCTCTAGTGACTTTATCTAGAGTGAGAAATTTCCATACAAATAAACTATTGTCAGATATGAGGAGACGAAATAGTTATTAAAAAAACATCCCAAATTGAAAGCCGATGAAAAACCTGAATTTTTATATT
>DATFCH010000462.1:0-5853 GCA_035253345.1 Nitrososphaeraceae archaeon | reverse complement strand
ACTGATAAAAATAGCGGATCTAAGAAATTTGCTCTATAATTTCTCAATGATGTTAAATTTAATCTAATTAACTTATCGTTTGATAATTATCTGAAATGCAAAAAATAGTAGTTTTTTCATAGGCGAAATAGAATAATATATTGTAGATTTCTTAGGTTTTGACACTTTTTTAAATTTTTAATCACTCTGAGGAGTAACTCGAGTGACTCTTTGAGTAACAATAACGGAATTATTTCTCTCTCCTTATAAGTCTAAAGTCTATAGAGTACCATGAATAAAAAAATATGTAAAATTTGCAATACACCATTTACGAGAAAGTGGAATCTTGCCCGCCATTTAAAAGATTCTCATCAAATACCCACCAAAGAAGAAATTCAGAATATGAATTCAGAATTCGATAATAATCATATTTCGGCGGAAAGATATAACAATAGGAGTCATAAGCTTAGTCATAGATATAATTGTGATGGCATGAACGAAATTAATTATTCTGGAACCTATAATAATTATAATGAAATTCCTCCGAACTATTCTTATCCTGGATATTTTAATGGTCAAGGATATCCATGGTTCAATTTTAATTTCCAATCAGAAAAAGAACAGAAAAGATGGACTTATGACGATCAGATTAGAATACAAAGCATATTAAAAATATTACAAAATTATCTCGAAAAAATTTATCATCAATTCTATGTTTCAAGAACAATTTTCAGGTTAAAGAGAAAGTGTAATGATGAAAAAAGTGATGAGCTGGTAAAAAAATTTTTCATCCGAAAGAATATTGGATACTTGTGGCCGTGATAATATTACAGTATAAAGTAAAATTTTGTTAATATATTCAAATGAGGAAAGAAATAAAATTTTTTTTTAATATGTCAAATTAAAACGGTTATTTTATACTTTATCAGTTAACATGAATAATGTATCTACCATTGGAAAATTTAGAAAAACTGGTAAAAATAGAAAATTTTAATGATACCTTCTTACTCAGACTCTAGCCTTAAAATTGGAAGAGAAAGTATTATTATAGTAAATCCTGCACATAACCAAGCTATGTTGTAGCCAAATTGATTTACTGTATATGAAAAAATAATCGGAATCCAAAAAGCACCAAATAATGATATGCCATTAACATAGCCAACAGAAAGAGTCTGATATTCGGGAATAATTTTTTTTGATTTTCTTGCTCTCGCATAAACAACAACAAATCCAATAGATAAAAAGATTCCAGATGTAATCAATGCTATTATTATTATATAGACTGAATTAATGGAAATTGACATAATACTTGTGGCTGAAATAAGTGCAGACAAAAACAAAAGCTTTCTAGCATTTTTAATTTTGTCATAGATTTTACCAGAAATTGGTGATATTATTATTCCTATTATCAGACTTAAACTGCCAAGTAAACCAGCATAGACAGGTTCTATATGTAAATCTTCTATTAGATATATGACAATAAAAGTTAGAGTAAGACTAGCTCCTGTTTGATACCCTAATAATGTAATTCCAAGTATAACTAGTGATTTATTAAATAATACATTCTTTAACTCACAATATCTAATTTTGAAATTTTTTTCATTGTTTTCTTTGAGTAAACCAATTTTCATTATCAAGACAATCAAGATTCCAATAATTCCACCAATGATAATTGATAATCTCCAGCCTGTTAATTCAGTTAGTGCAATCCAGCCAAAAATACCCAATAACGCACCAATTGCATGTGCTGAATTGAGTAATCCTACACCCAATCCCTCGTTTTCTTTACCTAAATAATTTGAGATAAGGGTAACACTAGCTCCAAAAAAAAATGCCATTCCAATCCCTATAAAAAACCTAGAGAGAATAATTTGTATTGTATCCTGAGCAAATCCTGAAATAATTGCTATCGAAGAAGAAAGTAATATTCCAATAATACTGAGACTTTTTGGACCATATTTTGCAACTAGTATTCCTGCAGGAACTTGAAATGCACCTACGCCAATAAGAAAACTTGTTGTTATCAAACCAAGCGAACTTATGTCTAAATTAAAGTCAAGCGAGATAAAGTAAAAAATAGAAGAAATATTGAACCAATTGATAGTATATTGGACTCTAGCTAATAATAGTGTAAATACTACTTTGGAAAAAATAAAGGAAATTTTCATGAATCAAAAAAAAGTCCAACTAATTAAACTGGTGATAATTATGATGTAGGGAATTTCCTTTAATAAAGCGATAAATAACAAAATAGGTCTATGAAAGTTATAAATATATTTTGCATACACATCAAAAATTAAAATATTTTTCAAATATATTCTTACAATATCAAAAGCAAAAAAAGCGGAATATTATTCTTTAAAAAATTTACAATGATTATTTAAAGTGGAAGGTAGTTTTTCTTTCAATTTATAATTACAGAAAGGTTAAAAATGAAATAGTCATTATAAAGATGTGGATAACCCTTCTGATATAGATAAAAAAAGTAATTCGGATAAAAATGATCCATTTAGCACAGGAATGGCATTCTGGCAAAATTATATCTCTAACCTATTCTCTGTATACAATCAATCTATTGATGATATCCAAAGAATTAATCAAATTTACCGCGAATCTGTAGAAATAACAAAGGAAATGGGAAATTTATATAAAGATTTAGCTACACGTATTGAAAAAATGAATCAACTCTATAGTGAATCCGTAGATATTACAGAAAGAATGAATAAATTTTGGATGGATAATATTTGGAAACCTTTCTTATCGAATCAAGAAAAAGAAAGAAAATGAATTAAGCAAAAAAAAGATTTTAGAGAAACCAATTTAAAAAAAATATTTTAAAATTCTTACATTCTACTACCTATTCTTTAAGGTAAGATTAGTTTAAAATCTTGAATGAATCGTTCATAGTTTGGATTATGGTTAGAAAGTCGTAATATTTATCAGGTGGAGTACCAAAAGAAAGAACATATACTTTATTTCCATCATCAATTATGTTGTGATTCATTATTATCTTAATACTTAAAGGATCTTCTCCTGCAGTATATGAATATCCTAGTTTTCTCGCATTATGGTTATCGATCATTGTTGAGTTATTAGATATCAGCTTAAAATCTCTGTATTCATTCTGAAATTGATTTAAAGCATTGTCAACATATTCATTGAAAGTAATATTTTTCTGCAATTTGTTTAAACTGATGAGAAATTGTTCTTGTACTAAATCTTGAGGTCCTTCAAATGGTGACCTAATCTCTACAGTGCTAGAATTATTTTCTAATGCTGGACTAGATTTTCTCTCAGTAATCTCCCAATTTGATGGATATTGTATTGAAAAGTTGAGTTTTGAATTATTATAATTTGTAAAGGATTCGGAATCCTCCACTGCAGATATTCTTGTTATTTGGAAATTACTAGTTTCTATTAAAAAAAACATTACTGTTATACAAGTTATAAAAGAAAAAAGTACGATAAAATTTATCTTCATTATAAAAATTCAAACAACCTTTATTTATAATAACCTTTCATTGAAATTATAACAATTCTATTAAATTTAATTTATAGAAGAATTTTCGGTTAGCACTAAAGCTAGTGATCAAAATTGGTAAATCAAGTAAAATATCTGTCGCACTATTTGTTGGAATATTGAGTATCGTCTGTCTTGCAGTTCTAAAATTCATTCCCTATTAGCCATATTAAAAGAATTATACTTTCTTATTCTGGTGGATATAAATTATATGGTTAAAAATTGAGGTCACGATTCTAATATATTTTTGAAATACAGTAATGATAAAAATCAAAAATACAAATTGTTGTGTAAAATCAAATAAGGTAATAGTTATACGTGTGCAATCAATTAAAAATGATTAAATAAAATAGTGTTTTTAATTTATATAGGATGGGTCAGAATTTATCTTTAAAGTTATATGATTCATTAACAAGTTTAAGCGAACAAAATGTGAACAATCTACTCGATGAACCTATGATATTGGATAACGATGTACATATATCCAAAGTAATAGGTACTTTATTGGAAAGAAATATTTATGAATCTTTTACTGTATTAGATAAAAAAATATTTGTTATCAATACACGTGATCTTTTAAATATCAAGGATATCTCTACCCAAAAAATTTCAACAATTGCAAAAATTTCTCCTGTATTGTATACTGATAGTAAAATTGCCAATGCTGCCCACAATATGAATTATTATCGGTTGAGATCATTACCTATACTTGAAAAAGATAAAAAATTAAAAGGACAAATTAACGCAAAATCAATTATCCAACTAATTTATGAACTAGCAACAATAGGAACATCGAAAAATAATAACAATAAAACTAACACCAATAATAATTCATTTGCATCATTGTCAAAAAAGATATTAGGAAAACATATCATGACTCCTAAACCATTTGTAATAGGATCTAATAGTAATGTATCTACAGCTAGAAATATGATGATAAAAAATAGAATAGACCATCTTCCAGTAATAAATGAAACTAACAATTCTCTCATTGGAATGATAACATCAACGCATATTATCAAACATCAATTACCTTCAGAAAGAATCGGAAGAGGTACTATGGGCATTAGTCGAAAAAATACTCAACTTGATTTTCCGGTAAAAAGCATAATGAGCAAGGATGTGGTTGTCGCCGATATCGAGGATAACTTGCTTAAAATTATTAATACGCTAATTCAAACTAAATCAACGTATGTAATTTTACAATCAGTAGATGAGATTCATGGAATAATTACATTTGGAGATATTCTTACTTTACTAAAAGAAAGAATACAGTATGACTTACCATGTTATATACTGGGATTGCCTGAGGATCCAATAGAAGCTGAAATGACAAAGACCAAATTTATTGGTGTTGTTAAAGTATTAAAGAAAATTTTTGCAGAAATAGAAGAAGCTAGATGTAGGATAAAAGTTAAGAGGAGTGGAAAAAGAAATAGGTATGAAATCAATGTTAATATTATAACAACCGCCGAAATATACAGTTATACAAGAACTGGTTGGGACCTACCACGTATAATGGATGAATTAGCAGATGGTTTAAAGAGAAAAGTAATTAAAGAACAACTTAAAAAAGACAAACCTAATAGAATTAGTTAAACTGCCTGCTGGTTTTTTAGGATTTCTCTCTCTATCAATCAAACAAACAGGACTAGAAATACTTTTTTTATAATATTGGATGTTTATGCAATAGTTAGAGGTGAGAAATATATGTGACTATATTGATGGTTTGTTATTTATATAGTGAAACTAGATAAGCAATGTTTTTATTTTCTGTTTTATTAAGAATGTTTCATCAGTTACTACTTCTACAATACAATACAATAGTACAGTATTTTTATTCTAAATATTTATATTTAATATAGTCCATCAACTGTTGTGTTATCAAAATATTTTGTTTATTCTATCTATTTAGCATTAAAGCTAAAAATCTATCGATTATTAAGAGGTCAAGGAAAGGATGAAGAACAGTACACATTCCAATCATAATAACAATTCAATTAATTAGTTAAATTATTTATTTAATAGTTAATCTACTCAAAATAGAAAATAAATTTTATGAAATGATATATTGATTTAGTAATACTTGGTAATATTATCAATTTGAAAGAAATATAGTAAATTTACATACAAAACTAGCAAAATATGTCTCCAATAAATAAATATAATTATATATTATTGACAAACATCATTCCAACTTGAAAAAATATATATATATTAAATTGGACTTGTTATGTTCGTCGTAACAAAAAGACAAATAATAGGCTTTGAATTCACTTTCAGGATACTGGTAATTGCTGATAATAAGGAAGGTAAAAATTTGGTATATAAATTTATAAATATTTAAGATTAAA
>DATFCH010000461.1:0-3064 GCA_035253345.1 Nitrososphaeraceae archaeon | reverse complement strand
CAAGATCAATACCTCTTTTAATTTCGATATTTTTTTCGGATACCAAAAATTCGAGTATATCTTTATACTTTCTTCCTCCTATCATTTTTATAACATTATCGTGCCAAAGTAATGTTATAATCTTAACATCTTTCGAATTATTTGTATCCCTTGCAGTAGAAATAGCCTCTTTAAAAATATTTAAGATATTTTTTTCAGTTACGCCTAAGTATGTAAATAGATATGTATCCATAATAGTAATAGGAAATTCTATTATTTCATTCATTTTCCTATAATTCATATCATCAATACTTGTACGATATTTGTACTTCTTCATTGTTGAATCATAAGTGAATCCAGCTTGAAATAGGTTGGATAGTAACTTATCATCAAAATTTAGATAATGTACCCTATTTCCATAAATTGGTTTTTTAGTTAGAATTTCCAAATTTGATTTCTCATTTTTAATCAGATCAAGATTATTTATTGACTGACCATCCATATGTAAGCCTATTTCCCAATTTCCGTCTAAAAGAGATTTAATTTCATCTTCATAATCTAGATAATTTCCGTTTTCGTAATGAGTCCTAAAGAAAAAAGTAGATCTAAGACTTAACCGCTCTTCTAGATCCATTAATTCTGGAAAATTATAATATAAGTTTTCACTCTGGACTTTATCTAAAACAGACTTTTCAAACCGTTGACTTCTGGCAATAATATGTTCCTTTGCTGGTCCTTGTTTTCTCCAATCTACATCGTGAGATAAAAAAATATACAATATCATTGTGATTTTTCTAATAACTATAATGATTTTAATTTATCACTTGTAATATCAAGTTTAACGGTAGATTTATTCGTATAAACTCCCTTTTCTTCAGTATCCTTTAGTATAATTGATCCTGCTCCAATTACGCATTCTGGGGCTATTTTAACTCCATTTCTCACAGTAGCGTTCATTCCTATGAAGCAAAATGATTCTATCGTTATATTTCCCGCTAATGCACAATGCGAAACAATAAAACAATGATCTTTTATTGTAGTATGATGACTTATTACATTTCCAGTCCATATTATTATATTATTTCCTAGTGATACAAAAGGTTGAATTACGTTATTTTCAAATATGAAGCAGTTTTCTCCCATCTTAAATTCTTCGTTGATAATAGTGGTTGGATGTACATAGCTTATCAATACATATCCTTTAGATTTTGCTTCATCAAATATTTTTGCTCTTTTCTTATTCATATTAGTATAGCCTAAAGCTATAAACATATCAAAATTAGTTGGTGGATAAATATCGTGAACTCTTTCAAATGGAACCACAGGTAAGTTACAAAATACATTACAATTATCTTTTATAGCCCATTCATTTACTGTAAATGCTACTACTTCATATTCAGTAGACTGATTTAGATAGATATAAATAATTTGAGCAAAATTACCCATTCCAAAAATTATGACTTTTTTTTTCAATCAATTACTTTAACTAAAACAAGTATATGGATTTTTGTTTTTAATATAAATCACTAGTATCTTTTTTAATATTTAGATTGGATTTCTCTTTCATCCAGTTAATTTACCATCAATTGTCTCTTCATAATATACCCATGGTACACCCTTATATCTAATTTTTTGTGAATATTTGCATATACTTCTGTTGTATACCATGATGAAGATAGAGCATTCATTCCGAAAAATAATTTAATCGCGAAAAAAAAATTTAATAAATTGTTGCTGTTTTGCGAATTACAATCAAATTTAAGTGATTAATTATTCTGTATATTTGGAACAACTCACATGAATAAAGATTTTTGAAAGCTAAATTTGTAGCTGTTTATTTTTTTAAATAAAACAATAAGAAGATAAGTTAAGAAAATAGTATTAGTATTTAAATTTAGAAGATTTAACGATTAAAACAATATTGAAAGATTTATTGATCCTTAGTTGGATATACTAGAACTAAATAATATTTGTAATATGCCAAATTATTGACTATTCACATTAGGTAGAGATTTTTAACTTCACTTCACATTGACAAAATAAAAAAAATTCCAAATTTCTTTATTAATTCTAAACAATTCTCAAAAGTATATCTCTATAAAATTGTGAAAAATTGTCATCTCCTACTATGTCACTCCCAAATATTCCGAGACTTAGTACTTTTCCAAGACCATATTGTAATTCATATGCGGCAATTAGATAGTTGTACTCGGATTGTGCCTGATAATCAATTAAAATTCTTGAATTAGGATTAGTCAAATAATTTTCTTCATGGTGTGTATATGAAAATGGATTATTGTTAAAAGTAATTACACAACTAGAACAACCAAAATTACTGCCTGCCCATTCAGTAGTTTCGTCCTCCCATCTTTCTTTGACATCTCTCCAGGCTTTTTCGCCATCAAATGCCCAATAATGACCTTTTACTAAAGTTACTTGATTATTTATTGGATCATAAGCTACTTCTGCATAGAAAGTATTTGCATCTAGGAGTATAATAACTCCTCCATTCTCTACAAATTTCTTATAATTAGAGTATTCATTTTGAGTATCATATTCTGGATGACCAAGAATAAGAATATCATATAAGTTTTCATTATTATTATTTTGATCAAAGATGATGCCATTATGAATATCTTGATCAGTTAAATAATTTAGATCTGTATTAGGCATTAATTCTGAAGTATATTCTCTAAGTTGATGCAATCCTAAAGATTTGTGATTGTTAAAACTTTCGTCTCTTGTTGGTACATGTGAAGATAATAATTCTAAATTAGTAGTTATAAATTCTCCAGAATTAATATTTGAATTCATACTAAAGAATGGATAAAATGCAGAATTATAAGCGGCGATAGTAAAACTAGGCATAACAAAAGCAATTTTACTTGTTGAAGCTAATAATTTTGAAGGATCAATTTCTTTACCAAGATCTTGTTTTGCTAAAATTTGACTATTTTCTTCAATAATGTTATTTATCTCATTTTCAATGCATTCTCTCTGAAATAGTTGTCATCATATATTTCAGCATATTTATCTTCTTTAAAATAATATTCTTCTTCTGGTTCTTCTTGAGCTTTTACATCAG
>DATFCH010000460.1:0-2891 GCA_035253345.1 Nitrososphaeraceae archaeon | reverse complement strand
TTTAATGCATCAGTATACTCAAAAAATTATAATAATATACAACAAAACTTTCTTATTGCCAATCATCTATAACATACACATCTGGTTTATTGTAACCAAATTTATTATTTCTTAGCATAATAATTCCTGTCATATAAGAACGAAAACCTTTCAACAACATTTTGCGGTAGGCATTGAAACGCGATGTATTAATTCCAGCTATAAGATGTGTCATTTCTTTTTCTGCTGCAAAGGCTTCACACGCCTCCAGCAATCTCTCAAAATAATTTTCAGCATTAGGTCCTGGTTTAACTGCACCAAATTTGACATAGCATTTATTGCTGCCAGCTTCCGATCCAGGACCAACATGACATACTGCTAGCCCTATTGGTGTTATGTTAATACTATACTGACTAACTTAACTTCGTAGATATACTTTTAGCTAACCATTATCTATAGGCATTCAATAATTGAGAACAGCTAAACTACATGTAGCATATAATAGAGAAAAAGATGCAGATGTAAAGGAAAGAATACTGCTTATTAGACGTATAGTAGAAGACAAAAAGCACATAGAAGACGTAGCAATAGAATTGCATAGATCCAGAGCATGGGCTTACAAGTGGTACAAAAGATATAACGAAGATGGATTAGATGGATTGAAAGATAAGGAAAGAAGTGGTAGACCTCCAGATGTACCAAAAGAGATAATGCTAAAGATAAGAAAAGAACTAACAGATAGAAACACAGGATGGGATTTCAGACAGGTAATGGATCTTATTTACAAGAAAACTGGAGTAAGATACCATGAAGTACATATTTATCGTCTATTACACAAGTGGGGATTCAAACCTAAAGTACCACAAAAAAGATTTGTAAATACTGCTTCTGATAAAGAAAAGAAGAGATTCAAAAAAGAGTAAAACAGATTCTATCCAAGTTAAAATCAGATTGGACTGTACTTGTACAGGATGAATCCATTTTTGTTTATGATTATCTGATAAGAAGAAAGAAATGGATTTCTGCAGGGAAAAGACCTATAGTAACAGTTACTGGTTCTCGCAAAAGAACAATTGTATTTGGCAGTTTATCTTTCGATGGTAAAAAACAGTTATTCAAACAATATGATAAATTTAACAGCGATACATTCATTGATTATCTAAAACAGATACAGAAAAGATTTGGTAAATGCATAATATTTGTTGATAGAGCAACTCCTCATTGTTCTAAAATTACCAGGACGTTCCTTGCTGAAAATAAAGATACTATCGGACTGGAATATTTTCCAGTTGGATCTCCTGAATTTAATGCAGTAGAAGAATGCTGGAGACAAGGTAAGTATTACATTCTATCTAATTACTACTCCAATTTCAAGAATCTCAAATATACAATAACAAGGTATTATAGAACCAAAAGATTCCAACTAGACATAACAAAATATCTCTTAAGGTCTACGAACTAATGTTATTGAGTATAATAAAAAATTTCTATTTTATTTCATAATCATTTTGTATTACAAAATAAATCTTAAATATTTTCTACATCATGTAACATTAGACTCCTTTATTAGCACCGCTATCGGTGTTACTCAAATATTGTTATATTTGAATTCATATGGATATAGCGGCTCTGTAGAAACCATCATAGCTAACCATATTTTATAATCCATTAATGAATAAACAGTCCAAATATGTTAGATTAGCAGATCAACTATTACGTATTCTCCAACATTGTAGGATTCCATTGTACTTGCATAGAAAGAGCAATCATATCTATACGGTATGGCAACACATAGTACTGGTTACATTAAGACAGTACGAAGGTAAGAGCTATAGAATGTTTACAGACTGGCTTGTTGAAGCATACTATTTGAGATTATTCTTGCAATTATCCAAAATACCTCATTATACAACATTACAGAAATTTACAGATAGAATCAATTTCATGATGCTTGGAAAGATAATTTCTTCATTTATACTCTTTACAGGTACAAGACACATATTTACTGGAATAGATGCGACTGGATTCAAAATAACACATGCATCAGAGTATTATAGTAGCAGAGCCAAATTGAGAAAGAAGTATGCCAAACTGTCAATTGGTGCAGATGTTATAAAACAAATAATCTGTAAGGTTAAGATTAGGAGAGCTCCAGCCAAACATGACAATATAGATTTCAAACCTATTGTAACAAGAATAGCAAAAATAAAACCATTATCAGTAGTTGTAGCAGATAAAGGCTATGACAGTGAAGACAATCATATACTGGTAAGAGAGAAACTAAATGGATATAGCGTAATACCATCAAGATATGAGAATGTACCTATATGGAAAACTCGTGGAAGATACAGAAAAGAGATGAAACGAGGATACAATAAAATTCTATACAATCAACGTAACAAAGATGAAACTATTGTATCAGTCATAAAAAGATTGTTTGGAGAACATATCTCATCCAGATTAATACGAATGCAAAATAGAGAATTGACATTTAAGTGTATAGCATACAATCTTCACAGGATGCTAAATTTAATTATTGTTAGATGGTTTCTACAGAGCTAAAATCATATATATACTGATATAATATATAGATGAAAAAAATTTTTTAGATTATATTAGTGAACCTATTTAGTAGTAAAGTTCTAATCTCTCTGGCCCAAAAGGTTTGTTAGTTAATTTAATTAAATAGGATTACAGGCAAATATAATTTTAAATAATTTGATAGTGTAAATATTTAAATCCAAATCTATTACAATCAATACCATAGTCCCTCCCACAAATATTAATCAGACTTTGGGGAAAATTTGAAAAATTCCATGATGAGTCTTGGAGAGTTGCTTAGGCAAAAGAGTAATCCATCTCTATTAAACTATTGCCTCTCCTTTATATGGTCCTCTATTTGTCAGCCTATC
>DATFCH010000459.1:0-3174 GCA_035253345.1 Nitrososphaeraceae archaeon | reverse complement strand
TAACATAAATTTAATTTTGACAATTGGAGATTTGAATTTATAAAATATTGAAATTATTTCTTTAGAAATATCTGGCCAACAATGGTTCCTACCAAAGTAAAAGAGCCAATAATCGCAGCAATAAAGATTGTATCTGCTATTGATGTTAATGGTTCACCTACAATTGCGACAAAAATCGAATAAACAAGTATAATAAATCCTATCAAGGCAAATAATCCTAACACTACTGATTTAATATCATCATTTTGAGCATCTTTTTTATAATCATCAGACTTATTAGACATGTTTTCAGTCATTATCAATATCATACTAATTAATAGTATAAAAACAATTTTGAAAATTATTATAACTAATCTATAATTATAATCTACCTTATTAATACTCAATTTCTAAATTTTATTGTATGATTAATTGTAAATAATAATATGTTATCATGATTCTATTAAAAATGAAAATGATTGTCAAACTGGTATATTTTACGTCTGTACCGCAATGATTTGCTGAGATAGATAGATAGATATAGACAGGTAGATAGAGAATTACTTATAATAAAATTAAGAAATCTTCCAACAAGGTCAAATAAGAAGAATAAAATGAGATGGAAATATCGTATATATCAATTTTTCAATATCATACAATTATCAATAGTTAAGTTTGATTGAATAGAGAATAGAAATTCTAGTTAAATCAAATTATCTAAAATCCTCAAAACATTTAATCAGGTATAGTAAATTTATCAACCACTATAAAAAAATAATATTCATCTCCAATTATCTATCATTTAAAAATATATTATGGAAGAAAAAAGTTACATATTTACTAAATTTTCTTTGATGATTATTGTGTTATAGTTAAACAAAACACTTTTAATTATTTTAAACTTAATCTTCTCACAAGATATTAATTCCTTTTAGATTCTAAATTATTGTTATTATATATACAAATATAGATTTTATTAACTTGCTCATTTCTCGATTTGGTTTTTTTCATTCTAGTCACTATTTCTTTAACAATAAGATTCAAAAATAATAGATATCATTCTTTTTAAAAGTAAGCAATAGTGTAGATAAAAAAATAGGAATAAAAGATAGAAGCAGGGACAACAACTATTATTTTGGGAATCTTACAAAATTAAACCTTGTAATTGTTGACACGAGTAAAATAACACAAATAAAAATTCGAAAGACTAAAGTAATATAAACTTTTGAAGATTTACACAAAATCAAAACATAATTTTAACACTGATCCATATATGCGAAAGTATTGAGAATCAACTATAACTTAATTTAATTGTTGATTCACCTTATTGATATATGAATTAATTCTATTTTCTAGAAAGTCTAATTGTGATTCATTAATTTTTCCTTTTCTATATGATAAATTAACTTCTTTTTGAAGTTTATCAAGTTGTGTTATGCATTCTTTTTTATCATTCTTTGATAGTACTTCATAAATATAACTTATTTCATCTAAATATCTTTTTATGGTTCTCTTTGATCTTTGTCTATATAACCAACCACCTATTGTTGAAACTATTCCTATAATTACAGATAATAAAATAATCATCGTCTCGGTTAAAATTGTTTCCTTAAAATTTGCAGTTAACTCCCCATAACCTGTAACATTAAATATTAATGGATTTTTATTGGTATTATTTTGTATTGACCATGCACTAAACACATAACCACGATTAGATGTAGCTTTACATTCTATAGCTTTACCAACAGGAACAATAACAGCCACAGCAAATTCTTCTGATTTTACTATAGTATCATTATTACATTTGACTTCCCCGGCATTTGGAGGATCAATATCAATAAATATATACGTAACCAATCTATCAGTATTTCCATCAATAACTAAAACTCCATTTGAATCAGTACTAGTAAGATAAACGAAATTTGTTGATAGATCAATAGCCATTTTATTTGCTATGAACGGAAATGTTACCGATGGAGATACTGCCATACTTGGATCATTTATTCCAGTAGTGACAATAGAAGATTTTAATGAAATGTTTTTTAGAACTTTATTTGTAGTACCATTTATTACGCTAACAGTATCGTCTTCTGAATTATATACATAGATTTTGTTTGTTATTGGATTCATTGTAACGCCTATAGGATTTTCTCCAACTTTGATATTTTGGATAACTTTATTTGTAGTACCATTTATTACGCTAACAGTATCAGAAATGAAATTAGAGACATAGATTAAGTCAGATAATGTGTTTATAGCTATTACAGAAGGTCTTGAACCTACTGGGATAGAAGTAATTAGAGTATTATTGTGATTACCGTCTATCACTTGAATACTATTATTTCCTAAATCAGAAACATATATTAAATTGGTGTGTGGATTAATAGCAACATCATATGGTATTGAGGTATAATTCAAAGTTTTAATAACTTTATTTTCTATTGTATCTATTACAGTAACAGTTTGAGAATTTATATTAGTAACATAAAGTAAATTATTTGCTAAATTAACAGCGAGATTTAATGGAGAATTATCTACTTTTATAGTTTTAAGTTGTTTATTGGTAAACCCATCTATTATAGAAACAGTATCAGATCCTCTATTAGTAACATATACCCTATTAGTAAATGGATTTATATCTATACCGTATGGCGAATTTTCTACTTCAATATCTTTAATTACTTTTGCTTTTTCTGGATCAATAATTGAAATTATATTGGAAAATTGATTAGCAACATAAATCTTATCTGAAATACTATTTATATCAATTCCTACAGGGAAACTTCCAACTTGTATTATAGGTTTTGAGCTTGTTGATAATGGTTGAGAATCCTGATTACTATTATCATCTAATAAATTTTGAGCGAAAATGGTATCAATCAATAACAATGAAGAAACAAATATAAATATAGCAAAGATTAGGACGTAGGTATTCAATAACCAATCTCTCAATAAATAAAAATATTTTGATAAACTATTATAAAAATTCAATATAAACAAAATAGTTGGAAGATAAAAATTAATAAATATTTATATCTCATGGTAGCGTTATACTTTCAAATAAATTGAATTTTTTTTTTCCTCTTAATACAATAGTAATACCTTCTACTTTTTTTTTAATATTTTTTTCATTTATATCACAAACTTACTCTTTTATTACAAATGATAATCTATATTCTTTTGATAAGATTTCCA
>DATFCH010000458.1:0-3067 GCA_035253345.1 Nitrososphaeraceae archaeon | reverse complement strand
TTGGGTATATTAATAACTACATCAACAATATTTTCTGGATTAGTTATGATACTACCTTTCAATAATGTATTTGCTGAGCAAATTCATAATACTGAGACTTTTCAAGTTTCTCCTACAAAGGATAAAAAACAATTTTGTGAAATTGGACAATTCAAAGGATTCTATGTAAGTTCTGCGGAGTTTTGTAATTTAGTAATACCATCAGGACCACAAGGTCCAGCTGGTCCTACAGGTCCACAAGGTCCTCAGGGAATACAAGGAGAACGTGGTGAGGATGGTGAGGACGGTGCACCAGGTCCTAATATAATAGATCCTACAAGATTGTATTCTGGAAGCGGTGATCCACCCACTGGTAATTTACCTACAACTATACCTCAAGGTGTTGACGAAGTTGCAAGTGATTCTACAAGTTGTGATTCAGGTGATATTGTAATAGAAGGAGGACAATCTGTCACTACTTTTGGTACTGGCAGAATTCTTACTCAAAATTCCGGAGTCAGTAGTTCAAATCCTGGTACTTATGTGGTAGGTATATTTGGAAATGGAGTACAATTCAATACTGATGCACTTTGTTTTGACAATCCACCTTTAAGCACATCTTTAGATGCTTCTTCTGATCCCCAGACTCAACAACTGGAAAATTCATTTACAAAAGATTCATTCGCACAAGACAATTTACTGAATAAAATTAATCAAGGAATAGGAGATTTATCTGCAGAAGACAAGTTAATGAAGAAAATTATCAAAGGTTAGGTCAACTTCAATAAAAGATTCAGAACTGGATCAAATCTATTTTTATTAATTTATTATATTATAATATTATAGTATCGTATAGATTGTAACTTATTTCAGTATCATTTAGAATAAAATAACAAGAGAATGAAAAACAATAATTACTATTCCCTAATCTAGTGTACAGACTTTATTATTTCATTTTTATTCGCACTTGAAATATATTTTTTCTTCATAATCAAGATGTGCACAAGACAATAATAGTTTTCTTTAGCTTATTGGTGATTTTATTACCATTAGGTACTAGTAATATGAATATTTCAAATGCAAATGCGATAGCAGATTTTGATAATAAAATAGATAGAAAACAACAAGCAATCTCAATGGATTGTAGCAATTATAATGTCAATGTAAACGGATTGGAACTTGACGTATTCCCACCGTTTCTTGCTGATAATAGTGGTCTAGCAACAGAAGCAGCAGCAGCTGAGGCAGAAGATGGTAATACTGATCCAAGATCGATTGCATCAGGCAATAATGGCGACACTTCAGAAATCAAAGACTTTAGAGTTATCTGTACAAGCTATAACGATAATAGGAATATTCAAGCAGGAGAAAAAGCAATTCTACCAGAACCACTAACACCACCTGTACCTGAACCAGATCCAAAAAGTACTTTAACTGTAAAGAAATCGATCATTTGTAATGATCCGGGTATTGATAGATGTATTATGTTTCAGTTCCGGGACATTGGAAAACCAGCTAACTATAATTACCAAGTAACAGGTAACAATCCGCAACCAAATACATTCACTGGTTCAGCGATTGATTTCTTCCAGTCTCAAAATGATGTTACAATAGGTCCAGGTCCTTATACAATAACAGAAACATTTCCAGCACCTCCAATAAGCCTTACTCTTACAACAACATTTTCAGGCAGTTGTAAAGCTGACCCTGACGTCCCCCAGAAAGCAACAGGAAATATAGTAGCAGGAATAGATCAGACCTGTGAAATAATAAACACATATACACCATCTGGAAGATAGTGATTATCTATTAGCAGCAATAACACCAGTTAACTTTACTATCCAAGTAACAGGTACCGGTCCAACACCAGCTAATTTTGCGGGTTCAGAGACTGGAACAGACGTTGACATTGGTGCAGATCTTTATGCAGTATCAGAAATAAGTCCTAGCACTCCAACAGGCTTTACTCTTGAAACAGAGTTTGCTGGAGATTGTGATGCAGATGGAGAAGGAAATATATTAGCAGAAACAGACCAGACCTGTGAAATAATAAACACATATACACCACTGCCTTGAGGAGTCACAGGAGCTCAATCATCTTTAACAGCTCAAGGAACAGCAGATTCACCTGAATTAACAGCACAAGAAATGTTAACAAAGTTAAAGACACAATGGTTAGATCAGATCTCATAAAAAAGGAAGAATGTAATCAAATCTTTTTTTTATTCTTTAAATGATTATAAATATATTATTTGTTTACTAAATAAATATTTGTCCTTATCAAAATTTCATAAGATTTTTTAATTATTATTTTGTATAAAGTATAATACAGCTAAAAAATTATGAACGAGAATTTGAACATTTGAACTTAAGAGATAAACAAGATTTGATACAATGGAGAAGAGAAAAGGTTTTGTTACTTTCTTCTCAAGGATTTTCACAAAGAGAAATTGCAAGTCAGATTAATATCAGTGTTAGTACTGTCAATAAAGATTTATCATTTTTGAGAGAACAAGCAAAAGAGAACATAAAAAAATATGTTGATGAAAAGATTCCGCAAGAATATGAGAAGGTTTTGATTGGATTGAATACTATTTTAAAAGAATCATGGTTAATGTCTAATAATGCAATAGATAAATGCTAGCCAACATTTTAAAACTTCTCGCCAATAAATTTTAATAAAATTTCGACGCGGTATTTCCCCATTTTTATATAAAGAACCAATTTGTTCAAAATCAGCTTTAACAATTTCTTTAGATTCGACCATAAATGTTTCTTTTCTTTTTATTTCATCTTCGGATAAACCCATCAATCTTAAAATTTTTTCTTTTCTATATTCATCTTTTTCATCATGTAAATTAACAATTCTTCTCCTGAAATTTCTGTGACCATTATCATTCAATATTCCAAAAACATATCGTAATACTTCATTTTTTTTACGTTCTATTTCATCTATTTTATTTTGTTGTTCAATTCGAAACGTACGTGCTTCAATAAATACAGCAGCAATAGTAGCACTGGCAGTTCCTATAGTAGATACCCAATTTGGTAGATTTTCAATACTCAATTGTAATTTTCTAATTATGAT
>DATFCH010000457.1:0-5559 GCA_035253345.1 Nitrososphaeraceae archaeon | reverse complement strand
AATATAGATTTGTAATTATGTATCTCGATTATGTAAACTAAAATTTTATAATACCTAAATTTCTTTTATAATCCAAATTCAGACTTGTTTTAAAAATTTAATGATTCATTTTTGTATTAATAGTATATAATTATACTAAAGTAATAATAATATTAGAATGAATCTATCTAAATATTATAATTCAGAATCCATACTCAAAATTTTTTCTATTATGCTTGTATTTTTATGAGGGTTTGTATAAATCTCTCTGAGTTTTTCATAAAGAACATCCGGCTCAAATTTTTTCTCCATAATTTCATAAGCTTTTTCAAATAATATTCCGTGGCCCATCCATTTATTTTTCCAATCCGTATAGGTAGAATTGTCTTTTTTATATTGAGAAAACATTTCTTGTTCTTTTTTAAATTGAAATATCTCCATCTCAGTTACCGCACTACGTTCGTGAAGCTTCTCTATACTTCTTTCAAGCCTTTTACATTCTGCCGTCAAAGTTTTATATTTATCTAATTGTTCATTGATCATATCTGGCATATTTTCAGTTTTTATGTTGTTTTTTCCTTCAAGTTCTAATATTCTCATTATATCATTTAAAAATTGTTCATGTTGTAGTTCTTTTCTGAAACTTTCTGTATTAGTAAAATCTAAAAAGTCTTCAAAGAATAGACTAGTCAAACCGACATTTTTCACCTTATTGTAAAGTCGTACACCGGAGATTACTTCAGAAAGATTTAACTGCTCTTTCTTAAACATTTTTGCTATTTCGCGAACACTACAAAGCTCGTTCTCCTTTTTTGCTTCCTCGTCTGCAATTTTATGTACTGTGCCAACACTAACTTTAGAAGATTTGCTAATTTCGGGAATTGAATATCCTTCCAAATATTTTTGTATGATTTCTTGCTTTAAATTTTCAGGAGTGGGCCTCATTAAAATACACTATTATTATTGCAATTATTTACTTATATAGAGAAAAAAATAAATCAAATCAAATCTAATCTTACCCTGTATATAACCTTAAAATAAGCACGATATGATACTTGAACATCTAATGAAAGGGATTTGAAACATTTCATAAAACATTTGAAAACTATCTGAATACATCTGAAAATTAAATGAAAAACATCTGAAAAACAATTAACCTGTACTATTTTAGATAGTATTATAACAGTATTTTGTTATTTCTTTTTTAGCCAGTGTCTTCTTACAATGATGTAAAAAAACAACTCGAAAAGTATTGGTTTTCGTATCTCAAAGAGAATTCCAAACATCTATTTAAATCATCAATTTCTGGTGCCAGTCCTCCCTCTGTTTTTGTAGGACATTATGGATATCCAAAGGTAGGTATTGGTCCTATGGTTCCTGAAATTCATGGCAATACTAGTATTTTAGATTCTCCAGAGAAATGGCTGGGAAAATCATTACAAGAAATTCTGAATTTTCGATTATCTCTTGTAAGGGGTTCAAACTCTGTGAAAATCAACGATCTGGATAACAAATTTATTTTATCATTGCATGAATTATTGATGTCCTCAAAGCCTCCTGAAACTCAACTTAATTTACATAATAAACCAGTACTTTCTCATTCATTAATTTCCAAAGATAGTGATTTAAATACAGAATTTACTCCTTTTGGTCCACAAGGTGAAATAAAATCTTTTAAAATATTCTCATCTCCCAGTTCAAATAAAAAAATAGAATATTTGTATTCTGATAATCAAATTAAAGCTACTGATGCAATTATAGATCTTTACAAAAATGGTATTCAAGTCAGCCATATTAACAAAGTTTTAAGCTTGGGAATGCTAGGTAAAAAAAATAAAAGACACTTGGTTCCAACTAGATGGAGCATCAGTGCAACTGATGATATAATATCCTCTCACCTAGTAAAAAAAATTGAATTATATCCATCCATTGATTGCTTCAAAGTGTTCAAATTTAATCATCTTTCTAATCATTATTCAATAATTCTTATTCCTAGTGAAGTCTGGAAATTTGAAATGATTGAAGCTTGGTTTGACAAAAAAAACAATAAAGAAAAAAGGTTTTTTATGGAATCAGATTGTGAAATTGCATATTCTGGTCTGGATCATTATCCCAGAATTGCTGGGGCTTATTTTGCAGCAAAACTTGCCGTTTTAGAATATCTGACCCTCATAAAAAGGAAATGCAATGTTCTCATTTTAAGAGAGATTAGACCAGAATATCTTATCCCCTTAGGTGTGTGGCAAATTAGAGAAGGGATAAGAGAAGCCTTTAGATTCAAAAAAGGTGCTTTGTTTTCAGATTTCAACATTGCATTACAATATGCGACTAATGGGTTGAGAGTTCCTTTATTGAATTGGTTAGGTCAAAGTGAGATTTACAAAAACTATGGAAGGAAAACATTGATATCTGATTTTTTTTAAATAGTTTTCAATTAACATTACAAATTTTACTTTGATATTTAAAATCAATAGACCAATTTTAGGATACATAAACTTTTTTATATTTTTATTTGAGAATGATAAAAATTGGCCTATATTAGCAATTAGCAATTAGAATAAATTTATTTTTTAAATTTACATTTAGATACAATATATATATTTGACAGTCATTCTATTTTTTTAGAATATAACAAAAATTGTTCATTGAAACTAATATATGATTCTGGAAAAATCCGGAAATTATATTCTCTAAAAGGAGTAAATATCTGTAGTTTTTCGAATCTATTATCAATTTTTTTTAAGTTACCATTTTTTACCTTAGAATATCTATTATCATTTAATACTAAATCAATACTATTCGCTACCAGTGAAGATATTAATTCTTCAGATTCTGCATCTATATATCCAATCTGAAATATATTATGATTGTAATGATATCTTTCTTTATCTAAAATAGCTAAACCTTTGATTTCTTGATTATTGTTACTATCATTTTTATTATTTTTCCTGATTATTACTATTATTTGATTATTATAGATCATATTTAATATCATATCTTTAGTCATATTATACCACCTCCACGAATCTACAAACTTTGTTCTTCCAAAATCATTAGCATTTTCTAAATTTAAAAAATTGACAATCGGTTGATAATCATCAATATCTGCTAGCTTACATTTGCTATCTACTACATTTTTTCCAGAATATGTAATTTGAGCTGTACTAATATATGACCAATTAGAAACTACCTCAAAATTTAATTTTTCCATCATTTTTTTTGATGCTTGATTCTTTATAGAGACTATTGCTGAAGAATAAACAGCTCCATTTTTTCTACCATAATCTAGTATATTGTTAATCAGATTTGTAGCAATTTTCTTTTTTCTGTATTCTGGATCAATTCTTATTCCTTCAATCCAAATTATGTTCTCAGGAATTAAAATACCATGTATTATTCCTATTGGTTTTTTTATAGTATTTTCAGTTTCAGCTACTAAAAATCTACTATTTGGTTCATTAATCCAGATATCCCATACTCTATCTATATAGTCACCCCACGTGAATGTATTTTTACAAAAATTTAACACAATGTTCTTGTCTTGATTCGTAGCTAACCTGAATCTCACTGTTTTAACAATAGCTTTATTGATATTTAATACGCTCCTCAAAAAAAGAAAGGAAAAGAAAGATACTTAAGATAAGGAAAACTAAAATAAAAAATAATAATTATCTATATAAAAAAGAAAACTTTATTTTATTTCTTCTAAATAATTATGATAATATAAAATATTATGATAGTAAACATTATTAAAAAATTATATCAATTAGATTAATAAAATCGAAAATTAAAATCATATTTGTAACTATCTATCATGGAGAATTTTATAAAAGAACAATATGCAACCAAACTACATTCATTACATGAAAAAAATATGATTACTAGTGAGATCATGAATAACTTTCTCAAAAGAGGATTACAGATAATTAATACGAGAGATGAATTTCATCTGGATGCGATATCAAAGATTTTACCATTTATTGTAATTGGAGCTTCAAAAGCATATATTGATAATTTAAGTATTCCATATCAAGCAACTAGTTATGTTGCAGCTGAAAGTGGTCCAGAATCAGGAAGATATATTTATAAAATTCCTGGAAAAAAAGGAGGTGGGGTAAGACAACTAACTGGCGGACAAAGAAAATTTGGCGATAATCTGTATGCTTCTACTCACAAGATCATGATGGGCTATGAAGGAATTCTTTTCAGTATCTACAATCTTTTAGAAAATAAAGAGCAAACAGGAGAGTGGACATTTTATGCAAGTCATCTACAAAAATCTTTTCCAGATGTATATGAAGATTTACAGAAATTAAATGACCTTAACACTAAACAAAACTCTCAGCAATATTTTATAATTGTCGCTAGGAGTTCAAAATCTTTTCAAAGATCTGGAATAATTGATACTTATTTAAAGAATCAAATAAAAATACTTCAACAATCTGCGAGAAAAATTATTTTCTTAACAGACCAAACTGGTTATGATTTTAGTTCAAAAGTAATTAAAGAAAAAGATAATATAGTTTATGTAACCACAGGGGAATCATTTAATATTTACAAAGGACTTTCATATTTAAAGAAAAAATATAATATTAAGATGATATTAAACGATGGCGGTAGAATAATGTCAAATGGTTTAAAAAAAAGTGGTGTAATAGGTGAAGAAAGAATTACTCTGGAGCCCTATCCAGGGAAAGAATTTCTAGATTTCCAAAAGGATGATGATTTTCTATTAAAAGAATGTACCTTAGGCATTAAGGGTTCAGGCTTAGACGGGACAGAATTAACTGATGCATTTATGTTATATTCTACCAAGATTAAAGATGAAAGTGCAAATGTCTATGTTTATCCTCTTGATGATTACAAATTCATCTCCTGAAAAGGAAAATTACTATTTTTTTATCGATTTGCTTATTTCTTTTATAATTACTTTTTGTTATAATCATCAGGTATTATTTATATAACAAACCAAAATTTAAATGAAGAATTACGAATTGAGAAAAATTATAGATAATTTTTCGCATATAAATTCGATAACAAGAATGATGTATAATTATTTTTTAAGTTTATTTGTTACTATTGTATTATATTGTTCATGCTACTAGTGTTCTGTTCTTCTTCATTTATTCATTATATTTGATGTTATACATGGTAGCCTCTGTATAACATCATCTACTACCTACATATAATCTATAATACCTAGTTTCCAAGCTTTTTATTCGTTTGTTATTTATATCTTCCAAGTTCAATGGAAATGAACTAATGTTTTCAAAAAGAATATTGAAGGTTTACTTTTATTTTCCTTTAATATTCCTTTTTTTTATAATATATATTTCATGTAGTTAATAAATTAGTTAACAAATAATGATCAATAAAGCATTATTACCAATAATGGAGAACAAAAAACAACTTATGATATTATACTGAAGAACGAATTCTTTCTTTTAAAATACACTAAATTCATTTATTTATTCATTTATTCTCCTATTCTTTTTTTGCTAGACAATGATAATAGTTTTTAGAAATAAAATTTATTTTCGGAATAACGATGTTTCGCCCAGATGAAAAAAGTAATTTCCA
>DATFCH010000456.1:0-9109 GCA_035253345.1 Nitrososphaeraceae archaeon | reverse complement strand
TGAAATGTAGATATAATAAATTAAAATAATTAATATAATTTTTACAAGAGTTGTGGCTATAGTAAATAATAAATAATTTAATCCTTAACTTCGAATAATGTTTGGAATTGGTAAGATTAAGAATGGAGATTATGTTTTTGCTGTTGAAAAGGAGAAAGATTATGGTAAAATAATACTTGGAAGAGTCCAATCTGTTGATAAAAATTTATTAACTATATTAGGATCATATATCCAGCCAACCGGACTCATTGCAAAAAAACAAAGAGGTATCATAGGACAACGATCTCAGGAGGTATTAAATGACCCGGATCCAGATAATTGTATTTTTATTCTTATAGATAGAATTGAAACTGGAAATTACTATGGTAACATAGATCAGACAATCCATAAGGTAAAATGGATTAACGAGAAGAGATTTTTTGTATTGGAAGGTTGGATCAAAGAAAATATGCCAGAAATGTTTGCTGATGTTATCCATTCTCATACGGATGAAGAAAAACTTCATTATAGATCAATACTAATAGAGAAAATGAACTCCCTTTATGACAAAGATTTAAAGGAACATGTTTATGCTGTTGCGCGCAGTGTA
Source organism: Nitrososphaeraceae archaeon (assembly GCA_035253345.1). Classification (GTDB taxonomy): domain Archaea; phylum Thermoproteota; class Nitrososphaeria; order Nitrososphaerales; family Nitrososphaeraceae; genus TH1177. Next base: position 8,520 of record DATFCH010000456.1, on the reverse strand, counting down.
AAAATTTTATAACAAGCTGAAAGTTTTATATTATGGATTTATTATAACTCGTTTCTGATAATTAATGGAATACGTATATGCGGCATTATTATTACACAAATTAAAACAAGATGTTACCGAAGATAATATTACTAATGTAATTAAAGCTACTGGTATTTCTCCAGATGCTGTTAGAATAAAAGCACTGGTAGCGGCATTAGGGGATGTTAATATAGAAGAGGCATTAAAAGCTGCACCAATGACAGTATCAGCTTCTGCACCAGCTAGCACCGGATCTTCAACAACGGAAACACAAAAGAAAGAAGAACCTACCGAAGAGAAAACAGAAAAGAAAGAAGAAGAAGCACTTGAAGGATTATCTTCCTTATTTGGATAATTTCTTTTCTGATTTAATTTTTCTTTATATACATTCATTAATTAATTTATATCATTATTATTGATAAATCATAAAACATGCTTATTAATAATTGTAAGTGTGGGTGTGAATTAAGACCGTTTAAGATATGCTCTACATTCATAAGTTGTAAAGAAAGTTTTCTTTGTGAAAATTGTTTTTTGACATCAGAAGATTGTATCTGTAGTTCTACAAAGTAAAAGATTTAATAAAATTCTTAAATATTTAATGTGTACTACCAGGGAATAAAAATTGAATAAATATTCCTATAATATACAGAACTAAAAGAACTATTCCAAATCTTAATCCTATCTTTTTCCTAAACATAGGAAGAACAGCTATTACTGTAACTACTGTAACCAAAATAATTTGATAGTATAATATCTCCGTCAGTTCAATAACTTCATTGAATCCAAAAGAGTACATTGCTGCAAAGACTGCTACAGCCAATAATAGTGTGTTATTTAGAATCTTAGAACCAAGAACATTTGCAATAGCTATTGCAGCACCTGCAGCTCCTTTCCGTGCTAATAGCATCATAGATATCTTTTCAGGCATTTCTCCAGCGATCGGACTGATAATAACAGCTAATATTACAGCTGAAATACCAACCTCTGTAGAAAATCCTTCTAAGGAATGAATAAATGGTTCTGCCCCTACAAGTATCCCAACTGCCCCAATAAGAAAAGCTCCCATTGCTTTAAGAAATTTTTTTCTGTCATAAGGAATCTCTTTCTTGACTATTAATTTCTTGTTATCATTTTGATTTTTAAGATGATTTGTGTTGTTCGTCACCGTATCTATATTTTTCTGTTTTTTTTCAACCCTCATTTCATATAACGATAATATTATATATCCTCCAAACAGCCCTAGAAAAATAAATCCATCAATATAATTATAACCATCCAAAAATAAAGCGAAACTTATTACAGCTGCAACAATAAGGAATATCATATCATACTTAAAAGTGCTGACGTCGATATGTTTAAGAGGAGATTTAGAAAGCCTAGTTGTGGCTATAATCAACATGATTGCTAATCCTAATGTCATCATCAATAAGTTACTCCCGAGGCCGGAACCAATAGCAACTCCATACGAGCCTTTTGCAGCAGCATAAATTACTATAGCTATCTCAGGCAGAGTTGTTGCAATACTCAAAAGGATCCTTCCTACAAATTTAGCTCCATATTTCTCTGAAAGGTGTTCAGCTCCATAAGAAAGAATCCAACTTGCAAAAGTTAATTCTCCAAGCCAAAGAAGCATAGTAACAAGATTATTTTCTGCCATTTTAAATTCAGAAAATCGTTAGGATAAATTAGATTGATATTGATAAAAACTCAAAAAAGCAGAATAAATAATCATATTATCTATAAAAAATAAAAATTTTCTCATTTATACCATCAGATGTGGGATAAACAAGAAAGTTAATTCTGCTTTATATGGTTCATTTTCGATTATTTTTCCAGTGGTAGCAAGAACTAGTTGAGAGGGGTGAGGAGACGTCAGTAGTACCAAGAGAACGGGAATCGACGCACAGGTAATTATTGTGAGTATGATTAACCAAAATGCTGTCATTTTTGCGACCATATACAAAAAAATACTTTTATTACTGGGTATATAAGTTTTATATATAGATATTGCTTCTAAAGAATAAAGTTATCACTTAGAATATTGATTACAAAAACTTTATATCTTATCTAAACGATTTTAAGTAACTCCATATTTAAATTCCCCTGTTATTACCATGACAAATGACGCTGAACTAAAGGAACTCATAGTTAGTGCTCGTAAAGAGATTAAAAAACGTAATTTTGATCAATCAATAGATCTTACAATTGTATTGAAAGATATTGATGTAAAAAAAGGATTTAGTTTTAATGAAGTAGTATATTTACCAAATAAACCAACTCGCAAAGCCACAGTTTGTGTTGTTGCATCAGGAGAAATGGGTACAAGGGCTAAGAGAGCAGAAGCAGATAAAATCATTGAGGCAGATGAACTCGATCGATTAGGTACAAATAAAAAAGAAGCCAAAAAATTGGCAAAAGCTTATGATTTTTTTGTTTCAGATACCTCTTTAATGGCTACAGTGGGACGTTCTCTCGGTCAATTTCTCGGACCCAAAGGTAAGATGCCAACGCCTTTACCATATGGAGCTCCAATAGAAAACATGTTAGATAGATTGAGAAGTTCTGTAAGGGTTAGGGTTAGGAATCAGCTTAATGTTTCTACAAGAATAGGCGATGAAAAAATGGACGATAAACAACTAGTACAAAATGCCAATGCTATTCTTTCTGCTATAGAAAAAAAACTGCCTCAGGGCGATAAGAATATCCGTAATACATTTGTTAAGCTTACAATGGGTAATTCTATTAGTTTATCTGCATTATCTCAAAAGAAAAAGTGATATAATAATGAACACAAATCAATCAAACAAAAAATACCCTCAGAAGAAACAACTATTATATCAAGAATTACAAGATCTCCCATCAAAATACCAAGTGATTGCGTTATCTAAAATGAATAAAGTTAGAGCCACACAATTAATGACTCTTAGAAAAAAATTTCACGATCAAATCAAAATTAAAATTATAAAAAATAAAATTGCTCAAAGAGCATTTGAAAGAGTTAAAGGAATTTCTGGTATTGAAGATTTAAGTAGAGAATTAGAAGGCCAATGTGCATTAATGTTTACAAATATCAGTCCTTTCAAACTTAATCTAATTTTTGGTGAAAATAAAGTATTTTTACCTGCCAAAGGTGGAGATATAGCACCTAAGGATATTACAATACCTGCCGGGAATACGGGAATTCCTCCAGGTCCTGTTTTGTCAGAATTTAAAGAAGCAAAAGTTCCAACAAAAATAGATCAAGGAAGTATTGCTGTAACCAAAGACACAATAGTAGTTCGCACAGGAGAAATGATTTCTCAAAAACTTTCCTCTTTGTTATCAAAGGTAAACATAAAACCTATCGAAGCTGGGGTTGTTGTTAATTTTGCAATTTCCGATGGACTCCAATATTCTGAACAGGATTTACAACTTGATGTTAAACAATACATAACAGAATTACAAAAATCATATTCATCTGCTCTCAACTTTGCAATAGAAATTCTTTATTTTGCTCCTGAAACTATTAATTCAATACTAGCTTTAGCACATCAAAAATCTTTGAATGTAGCATCGACTGCAGGATATATCTCTAACGACACAGCTGAAATAATAATTAAAAAGGCACAGACACATGCCCATGTTTTAAGTGATATGCTAAAGACAAAAGGGTATGAATCCCAGAAATAATACCATTTTTTTTCTATAGATTTTAAATTACTGAAAAAATAACAACACAATAAATAAAGGAAAGAAATTCCTTTTACTAGTATATAATGTCAATACAGTTAAAAGTTCATCCATCTTTTTTTAAAGAATTCGCAACCAAGACATGGATCTCTCCATCAGAAATAGTAAAGGAGTTAATTGAAAATGCTTTTGACGAAGATGCTACGAAAGTGTTAATATCTATTCTAAATGATGGGTCTATAATGGTAGAGGACGATGCTGGAATGGACGCTAAAGGAATAGAAAAATTTCTTTTATTGGGATCTCCTCACAAAAAAATAGAATCTATATCCCCGAAATTGAAGAGAACTAGGACCGGCCGATATGGTACAGGTAGATTATCATTCCTTACTTCATTTTCGAGTATGAAAATAAAAACTAAGAAAGATAATTATAACAAGAGTATTGTAATAGATGAAAGTTCACTTAATCAATTATTTACTGGTAATTCCTCTTTGAATGAGATAAATGAGGAACCACTTTCGAGGAATGGAACAGAATTATCACTTCACAAGGCTAAAATGAATATCGATCCATTTAAATTAAATAAAGAAATTCGAAAATTAGCAATTCTTAGACAACCATTATTTCAAGTGTACATTAAACAAACAGATAACTTTGAAGAATGGAATTTCACTGGGGCTGAATTAATAAGAGCTCAAGATATACAAGGATATCACATCCCAATAAATCTTGACAATGGGCAAATTGTAGGTGAAATAGTGGTTGCAAAACGTCCACTCACAGAAGAAGAAAGAGGGATAGGTATTCTGATAGGAAACCATCTTGTTATGAGAAGTTATTTTGGATTTGATACTAAATTAAATCGAATAACTGGGTTAATCAGATGTGATGCTTTAACTTCAAGATTTGCAGATAAATCAGCAATAATAGAAGATGATGTTTATTTTAACTTTTTTAAACTGGTAAAACAATTTATTGCCGAAGATGTGCTTCCAAAATTATCTCAATTTGAAGATATTCTGATAACTAAGGAAGAAACACGCATATATCGCGAGATAGATAAAGTTTTAGGCCAGGCAGTAATTGAGAATTTGGAATCTATAGAAGTAGAAGAATATGAAACAATAGAAGATAAAGCTTTACCTTCTAACATAACGAGCTCAAACATAGGTTCAGTATCGATGTCTAAATCTAAGAATCAAGATACTAAAATTTCTAGAGATGAACAAGATAATTATAATCCTGATGAAATTTCTAATAATAGAAATAAACAACAAGAATCTTCAGTTAGTTTACTTGAAACTCAAACTATTCATCCAGATAACGAACCCATTTATTATAATCCTACAGAAAGTCCACAAATATCTTCAGTAATGAAGATTGCAGAGAATCTAAATAGAATTCAAGTAAAAAAAATTAAAACTCTAAAACGAACTTTTGCATTGAAAAAAATTGGATACAAAGTTATACCATATGAAGATGAAACTGACTCTAGATATGGATTTACTAATGAAAATGTAGTATTTGTTAACAAGTCAAATTCAGCATATAGAGCAGAAGCAGAAAGAGGTGATGAATTTCTCTTAAGACATATAATTAGAATTGTTGCTGAAGCGATAGCTGAAGACAAACATCCAGAGGGCAAAGATGCTCTAGAATTACAAAATCGTTTAATTGGTGAGGCAATTAAAATTCATAATCTTCAGACTAGAAAAAAATAATCTAGCTATGATTTAATAGAAAAGACTAAATCTGGCGATTATTTGATATACCACAAATGGCATACCAATTCTTTCCTGGGGCAACTGCCGTAGGAATCTCATTTAATAATGGTGTTTTATTAGCATCAGAAAGACGTGTATCTTTTGGAAATTTTGTAGTAAATAAAAGTACTAAAAAAACTTTTGTGCTTACTGAAAATGTAGGAGCTGCATGTGCAGGTATGGTTGCTGATATGAATGTACTTGCCAGACAAGTAGCAGCATTATCTAAAATTCGCAAATTTGAAACGAGACGAGATCTCCAAACGAATTCAGTAGCTAAATTAATGTCAGTAATTATGTTTGAAAGACGTTACTTTCCATTATTAACTCAAGTAATAGTTGGAGGATATGATATTAAGCCTCAGATATATACTTTGGATCCTCTAGGATCTCTACTGCCTGACGAGTATGCTGCTGTTGGGTCAGGAGCTGAAATGGCTTTAGGTGTATTAGACGCCCAATATAATACTAATATCACAGAAGAAGATGCTAGAAAACTGGCTATAAAGTCTATTAAATCTTCAATCCAGCGTGATGCTTCTAGTGGAGACGGAATAGATATCCTCATTATTAACAATAAAGGAAAAAATGAAGAATCATTAGAAGCCTAATCAGGTTTGTTTATTTATACTTCATTGATACTCCTCAGTATTCTTTTAATATAGAAATCTGTAATATTATGACAAATTAGAAGTTGGACGCAAGAAATATCGGTTTACGAAATATAGAAGTAGCAGATACAAAAATCTGTTCTATTGATGGTGAAAATGGCAAATTAATATACCGTGGTTATGATATTTTAGACCTAGTAAATCATTCCACTTTTGAAGAAACTACTTATCTCCTACTATTTGGAGAACTGCCTGATAAAACTCAATTAGACGATTTCTCCAATAAATTAAAAGAGGCTAGAAAATTACCCGATTCTGTAATAACGAATTTAAAAAATAGACCAAAAAATGCTTTACCAATGGATGTATTACAGTCATGTATTCCTGCTCTCTCTGATTTTGATGAAAATATCAATTCAGATACAAAGGAAGATAATATACGCAGAGCAGTTTTATTAGTATCAAAAATACCTACCATCGTAGCTGCCTGGAATAGGATTAGAGATGGGATGGAGGTTATAGAACCAGATACAGAAATTTCTCATTCCGCAAATACTATGTATATGATATTTGGACGAAAACCTACCATAGAGGAAACTAGAGTATTCGATATTTGTTTGATCCTCCATGCCGAACACAGCTTTAATGCATCTACTTTTGCTGCTCGTGAAATTGCCTCTACTCGAGCACATATGTATGCTTCAATCTGTGGCGCAGTTGGAGCGTTAGGAGGAGAATTACATGGAGGAGCTAATATTCAAGTGATGAAGATGCTTTTTGATATAGGTCAATCTAAAAATGTGGAGAATTGGATTAAAAATATCCTCAATGAAGGAAAAAGAATAATGGGAATGGGGCATGCAGTTTATAGAACAACTGATCCACGAGCAGATATTTTAGAAAGACTTTCTAAATCAGTATGCAAAGGTGAAAATTATAAATGGTATGAAATTACTAAAGAAGTCGAAAGCTTTACCAAAAAATACATGGCTGAAACAAAAAAACAATCAATATACCCAAATGTGGATTTGTATAGCGCTTCTCTTTATTATAGTATGGGGTTTCCAATTGATCTTAATACACCTATTTTTGCCATTTCTAGAATATCTGGATGGGCCGCACATATTATTGAAGAAAAATTTGCAGAAGCAGCTCCAAAACCTGCATTATATAGACCAAAGGCAGTATATGTAGGAAAATATTGTGGTCCAATGGGGTGTGAATTTACCCCAATAAACAAAAGAAAACAGTGATATTTCATCTATCTTTTTAGATTTCAAAACTTAGATAATTATGAAATGGATGGTTAAAAAATAATTTGAAAATAAATATGTTATCAAAAAAAGAAACGTCACTTATTTTAGATAAATTAGTAATAAATTGGCCAGAAAATATTATTCCAAAAATTAAAAATATCAAATCTTATGAAATTGAAAAAAATAAAAAATTATTAATCCATGAAAGTAACTTTGCAGCTGTTTTAACTGATGATTACATCCTACCTTTTTTAGGAAATGTTAAGTTAATCGAATCTTTTCCTTCTGTTCTTATTGATATGGGAGCAGTGAAGTATATTTGCAACGGTGCTAATATTGCTAGACCGGGAATTGTAAAATTTGAATCATTTCTGAAAGATAAAATTGTTGTTGTGAAAGACAAGGATCACCAAAAACCGTTATCAGTAGGAATATCGCTATACGAGAGTGAATTTGGAATGTCGCTATCAAAAGGTCATATAATTAATAATATGCATTATGTTGGAGATAAATTTTGGAATTTATTTAAAGAAATACAGATCTAAATCGATAGACTATATAACCCCATTTTTTGTAATTCTGAAAAGGATACTTCTGTTAATTGAAGGTTGAAGATATGAAGCCCTGTATATATTATTGTTGATACTTAAAATCTCAAATTTTAATATTATGTGGACAGATAGGGATATAGATTTTTTCATAAATTCTCTATGTGAAATTTTTTCTCTTTGATAGTCTTCTTTTATTAACAGATCTTGATTATTGGAAGTTTTAGGTAAGGATTTTGTAGGAATAATATTTCTTATCATATTTGTTGTTATTACTGCACAGTTATTGTTTATCGCTAGATGGGCTAATTCATGGACAAATTTCATCAAAAATAAGTGTCTAGTGATATTTTTACTTTCAGTGGCCATTAAGAAAGTTAAAGAATCGATAATTACTAATCTAGGTTTTATTTTTGTAATATTTTTTATTATATCGAATTGTTGTTGTATGCAATATGGTCTAAAATATTTTATATTATTAAGATTTTTTTCAGAATAACCTCCTTTAATTTCAAATATTCGTTCAGGTCTAAAAGTACCAGATGTATCGATAAAAATTATATTGACATTTTTATTTTTTTTTAATAAATTTGCACAAATAGTAAAACAAAATTGCGATTTTCCTGATCCACTTTCACCCACAATA
>DATFCH010000455.1:0-2170 GCA_035253345.1 Nitrososphaeraceae archaeon | reverse complement strand
ATTCTAGATTCCATTTATTATCTGGTTCATTAGTTTTTTCGAGATTTGTTTTTTACAATTTATTTTAATAATTATTATAAAACAAGTTGTATATTAATTACTTGTAGGTAACATACATTGGATGTTGTGTTAAAATCAATATTAAAACGTCAGATACCTTATCTTATAGGTGGTACCATAACTGGAATAATTATGACATATTATTACGGCTTTTTATTTACTATTATAGTTAATAGTATTATTTGGTATATAATTTCATATATCGTTAACAAATATTATTATAAATCAAAAGGATTTGAAGATCATAAATACCTTATTCATTACGCTCTATCTAAGATTAAATCAAAACATTAATACTGAAAAATCTTATTGTATTATAAATTTAATTAATATTTTTATTCTAGACAACAATACAGTTAATAATAATACTTCATAAATTTATTTTTACAATTCATAATAAGTATGTTTTTTATTGTATTTTTGTAAATATTGGAATCATATAATACTAACAGTGGTCATAATTCATTAACAACAACAAAAGGATCCATTTTCTTTATAGGAAATGCAACAGTTCTTATTAAATACGGAGGATTCACAATTCTCACAGATCCGACATTTATTCATATGCATGAAAAAGTTCCTCTTGGATATGGATTGGAATCTGCAAGACTTACAAATCCTGCAATAGAAATTAATCAATTGCCTCTTTTAGATCTAGTATTGCTTTCACATTTTCATGGAGATCATTTTGACCAAGTTGCAATACGTGAACTTGATAAATCTTTATCCATTGTTACTAATTCTCATGCTGTGGATGAACTTAAGATAAGAGGATTTACCAATACCAAAAAATTGGATACATGGGAAAGTATTACATTTTCAAAAAAAGATAACAACAGCAATAGTAGCAACACTGTAGAACTTCGAATTACAGCAACACCTGGTAGGCACGGACCGTTTCCAATTTCAATGTTTCTACCTAAAGTTATGGGTAGTATTTTGGATTTTAAGAGAAAAGATGATAGAACTGATAATAGTAATAATAATAATAATAATACCAATCAATTATTTAGAATATACATTACAGGAGATACAACAGTCTTTGATGATATAAAAAATATTCCTAAAAAATATCCAGACATAGATTTGGCATTACTACATTTGGGTGGCACCAAAATAATGGGAATAATGCTTACAATGGATGCAAAAGAAGGTTTAGAAATGTTTAGCATAGTAAATCCGAAGAAGGCAATACCTATTCATTATAATGACTATGATGTATTTAAATCGCCAATAGAAGATTTTCAAACAAAAGTTAAAGAAGCAGGTATTGAAGATCGTGTATTTTATTTGAAACATGGAGAAACATATACTTTTGAAGTAAATAAATAAATGAATTTTAATATTTTATAGGGTATATATTCTTGATAGCCTTTTTATCAAGTTTTACTTTTAAATCTTCTAATCTGTTACAGTTTATAAAACGACTAAAGTAATCAATTAATATTAAAATGGCAAATGAGAAAGAAGAAACAAAGAATATTTTAGATCAACAAAAACAACAACAAATAGCAAATACATTTAATACAATCAATAATAATATTAATAGATATCAACAGGTAAACCAAGAAATTATTGAGGAAAATATAAAAATAGCAAATATATATCAGGAGCAAATTTATAACATAATTAAAAGATTATTTGATAACTACTTAGAAGCACAAAAAAATTTTCTCTATAATTTTCAACCTGAACTTTCAAGATTTCTAGATAATATATACAACAAAGATAACTGGAACAATTTTGAATTTTTAGAAAGATATACTGATATATATAATAAAACTAACAAAAATATTTCAGACCATAGAATTACCTGTTCACAAAGACTAAATAATTTTGCATTAATATCTACAGAATCTTTTAATAAATCAATAGAAATCACACAAAAATATTATGACGAATATATTCAAAACTACCTTAACTTTGGAAATAAGATAGGAAGATCATATCATAACCTATAATTCTTATTTTTTAATCCATTTATTTCTGCGTAAAAATCTTCTCTTTCCATGTTTTATATATCTAGATGTATTATACATTATTTTATTGAATTAAAAACCTCTGGAGACATTTGCCTAACTTCATTCCCCGAAGGTTGTAATCATAATAT
>DATFCH010000454.1:0-2199 GCA_035253345.1 Nitrososphaeraceae archaeon | reverse complement strand
TTAATAATTAATTAATTTATAATATTGCAAATAATATATCTATATTTTTAAAATTATAGAAATAATTGTATATATTGATAAAAAAGAATTTAGAAGTGATGTAATTGTATAGTCTTTGCAAATTAAGATAAATTAACAATTAATATACTATTATATGTTTAATTATCCAATGAAATTATACAAAAAATTAACAATAATTAATACTGTTTTAGGAATTATAGCTTGTCTTATTATTTTATTCATATATTTTTTTATAAATTCATTTATTGGTATACCTCTTTTAGGGCTTTTTTTTGGGAGTACTATTTTACATGTTTTCATTTTATTTATAATTAGTTTAATAGGAATAGTTTCTATATTTTATATAAAAAATACAAGATTGTTAGGAATATCTTTAATAATTTATGGAGTAATAGTATTAGCTATTGCTACATTTTTCGGAATACCTGGATTTATTTTATTTGTTATTGCTGGTATACTAGCACTAAAAGAAAAACAATTAATCAAAAAATAAAATTTTGAATTGGTTGACATGATACATTTCTCTCGAATATTAAATATGTTCCATAAATATTATGAACATAGAGTTTACTATTATCAGTTACTTCTATTTCTCTACTGACTATCATGTTATTATAAGGAGTATCAATCGTTATTGTAATATTTTTTCTTTACCTCTATTCTTAGATTATGTTTTATTGTTATTTTTCAGAGCCAAACTTATTTTTAACATTACAATTTTACGAAAAATTATTAATTATATTAAACCAACAATAAGAAATGTTAAAATTATCCCATCCAGTCACATAATGCTTTCGGTAAGAATTTATAACATTGTGTAACCCGGTCATCCTGCTGATTAGGTTGTTGCTCATATTGTTGTATAACTGAAGTTTGATCTTCTGAAACTCTAGGACCTAATACTACATCAACATCTTCTAATTGATTATTCCTCATTATTTTCAATTTTACTGTATCTCCAACGTTTTTCTCTCTTTCCAAGTATGTTAGAATATCATCAATCTTTCTTACATCGTGATTATCTATTGCTACTATTATATCACCAGTAGAATCTATTATCTCTCCTCTTTGATTATATGTTATTGTCCCCTTTTGTAATTTGCCCGTTTGCGCAGCCGGACTATCAGGTGTAATATCAGTAATTAGAAAGCCTTTAGATTCTTCCAATCCAAAAATTTTAGCTAATTGAGGTGAGATATCCATACCAATTACACCAAGATATGGATGAAGGTATTTTCCTGTAGATATAATTGATTCTGCTACTTTTTTAACAGTATTAGATGGTACAGCAAATCCTATTCCTGAATAAACACCAGTATTAGAATATATTGCAGAATTGATTCCTATTACTTCGCCTTTCAAATTTAATAATGGCCCACCAGAATTGCCAGGATTAATTGCAGCATCAGTTTGTATAATATCAGGAATATTAAAAGTCATTGCAAATTGAGAAAATGGAGAATTGTTATTATCAGTTGTTGGTAGAAGTCTTCCTAGACCACTAACTACACCTACCGTTAAAGATCCAGATAATCCAAAAGGATTACCAATAGCTACCACCGTATCCCCAACTCTGAGCGAAGAAGAATTACCTAAAGGAATCGGATTAAGATCTATATTTGTCTGGTCTACAAGTTTGAGAATAGCTATATCACTATAAGGATCATTACCAATCAATTCCGCTTGATATGAATTACCATTTAAAAAAGTAACCAAATAGTTATTTTTACCTTGGTTAAAAGCGACAACATGATTATTTGTTACTATGTGGCCCTCCTTATCATAAAGAAAGCCTGAACCTAAACCTTGTTGGGCATCAGAAAGAGGATCAATTACAGTTATCTGAACTACTGATTTAGATGTTTGTGTAAATAAGTCTTGGATTTTTAACTCGGTAGTCTTATTTTGTTGTAGAATGCTCTCAGATGTTTGACCTATTGCATAATTTGAATTGATATTATTAGAAAATATTAACATCAATATAGTAAAAGACGATAAATATAAAAAAACAGAGAATTTTAACATCTTAATAATTAGTTAATAAGGTAATATTAATTTAATTATATAATATTAATCTGTTAAATATAATAACAAAATTTTTCTATATACGAATAAAATAATAACCTGATTTTGTAATTTATTAATAAATTTATATTGTATTATTATTCATTAAGTGAT